>DATGCY010000596.1:0-27979 GCA_035311385.1 Candidatus Methylomirabilota bacterium | reverse complement strand
CCCTCCGTGCCTCCTTCCGTCTCGAGCCCGTTGTAGCAGCCGATGAGGGTGATGAGCCCGCCGAAGGCCACGCTCTTGCCGAGGCCGCTCAAGAAGTCCTTGATCACCACCCAGTAGGAGATGGTGTTCCAGTAGAGGTAGGCGTCGACGTTGCGGTCGAAGACGGCCACGAGCATCCCGCCTATCAGCCCCACCGCGTCGGCCATCGTGGTCACGAGCGGGAAAACGATGAGGGCGGCGAGGATGCGAGGCACGATGAGCTTCTTCACGTAGTTGACGCCGAGAGAGCGCAGGGCGTCGATCTGCTCCGTCACTTTCATTGAGCCGAGCTCGGCGGTGATGCCCGAGGCAACCTTGCCCCCCACGAGGATCGCGGTGAGCACGGGGCCGAGCTCGCGCAGGATGGACAGGGCGACCACGGGGCCCACGTAGTTCTCCGCACCGAAGCGCGCCATATTCACTGCGGTCTGGAGAGCCAGGACCATGCCCGTGAAGAGCGAGGCGGTGAGGGCGACTACAAGAGAGCGGACACCGATCAGATCGATCTCCTGCGCCACGATCACGAGGTACGACGGGGGAAGCCGGAGGTTGCGTCCCACCCGCAAGGCGAGGAGGCCGAGGCCGCCGTACCAGGCGACGGATTCCCGGCCGTGGCGGCGCGCGTAGGCGAGCACGCTCACCGCGCCGCTCCGCTGAAGCTTTCCACGAAGGCCTGGAAGTCTCCGCGCCCCGCCTCGAAGCTCGCCGCGGGGGCGACGTACAGGAAATCGTAGACGCAGCGCTCGCCCTTGATCACTACGGCCTCGACCCCCACCGGCGCACCGTCCATCGTGCCGTGGACGATCGCGCGCCGAGCGGGGTGGCCATCGAGCGAGAGCTCGCCGCCATCCTCGACCACGCGATCCTTGAGGCCGAAGGTGAGGTGCCGTGTGAGCACGCTCAGGGGACGGCTCGAGACCGTCGGGTCGCAGGTGGCGTCGGCGAGCATACCGCCCGCCGGCTCTCGACGCTCGAGCTCCAGCTCGGCCGCACTACCCGGCTTGACCGACCAGCCCGTGGCGGGCAGGCTCACGCGATAACCTTTGGCGGAATGGAAGACGCCGTTCTCCACGTGGGTGGCGCTGCAGCCGGCGAGGAGGGCGGCGATGAGCACCGTGGTCGGCCTCGTCACCGGCTCTTCTCGCCGTGACGCGCGGCCAGCTCCTCGAAGACACGCCGGAGCGGGAGACCGCGCGCAGCGAGCAGGACCATGGTGTGGAACCAGAGATCGGCCACCTCCGACACCACGCGCCCGTCGCCCTCGCCGCCGAGGGCGGCCGTCACCACCTCCGTCGCCTCCTCCCCGATCTTGCGGCAGATCTGCGCCTCCCCCCGATCGAAGAGGCTCGCCGTGTACGAGCCCGCGGGCCGCTCCGCCTTGCGCGACTGGAGCACGCGCTCCAGCACCTCGAGCATCGCGGGCCCGGCGCCGGCGGCCGCGGGCGCGGCGGAACCGCTCAGGCGCGTGTAGAAGCAGCTGCGGGCACCCGTGTGGCAGGCGACGCCGTCCTGGTGCACCTGCACGAGCAGCGTGTCGCGATCGCAGTCCGCGTAGACGCCGTCCACGTGCTGGGTGTGCCCGGAGCTCTCGCCCTTGCGCCAGAGCGCCTGCCGCGAGCGTGACCAGTAGTGCGCGAGACCCGTCTCCAAGGTTCGACCCAACGCGTGGCGATCCATCCAGGCGACCATGAGCACCTCGCCCGTAGCCGTCTCCTGGGCCACCGCGGGGACCAGACCTTGGGCATCCCACTTGAGTTCGCCGAGGTCGACGCTCACCCCTCGAGCCTCACGGGCACGCCGCGCTCGTCCAGGTAGCGTTTCGCCTCGGCGATGGTGTGCTTGCCGAAGTGGAACATGGATGCGACGAGGACGGCGTCGGCCTTGCCCTCGACCACCCCCCGGCGGAGATCATCGAGCGATCCCACGCCACCCGAGGCGATGACGGGCACGGAGACCGCCTCGGAAACCGCGCGCGTCAGCTCGAGATCGTAGCCATCGCCCGTGCCGTCTCGATCCATGCTGGTGAGGAGGATCTCCCCCGCTCCCAACTCCTCGACCTGCCGCACCCATGCCAAGGCATCCCGGCCTGCGGGGCGGCGACCGCCATGCGTGTAGACGCCCCACCGCAAGGGATCGGCCGCTTCGCGCTTGGCGTCGATGGCGACGACGATGCACTGGCTGCCGAAGCGCTCCGCTGCCTCCCGGATCAGCTCGGGACGGGCAAGGGCCGCCGTGTTGAGCGAGACCTTGTCGGCTCCCGCGCGCAGGAGCATACGGACGTCCTCGATGCTGCGGATCCCCCCGCCCACCGTGAGGGGCATGTAGATGCCCTCCGCGGTGCGGCGGACCACGTCGAGCATGATCGCTCGCTCCTCGTGCGAAGCGGTGATGTCGAGAAAGACGAGCTCGTCCGCTCCCTGCGCGTCGTAGGCGAGGGCGGCCTCCACGGGATCACCGGCATCGCGCAAGTCGGCGAAGCGCACGCCCTTGACCACGCGCCCGCCGTGGACGTCGAGGCACGGCACAATGCGCTTGCACAGCATCAGCGGTCCGCCTCGGCGAGAGCGTCCCGCAGGCACACCGCGCCCGTGTAGAGGGCGCGCCCCACGATGACTCCCTCGACGCCGGGAATGCCCGCCACCTGTCGGATGTCATCGAGCGATCCCACGCCCCCGGAGGCGAATACCGGTATGCCCGCCGCGCGTGCCACCGCCTCCGTGCTCCAGACGTTGGGCCCGTTCTGCGTGCCATCGCGGGCGATGTCCGTGTAGATGAGCGCGCCCGCCCCCGCGTGCGCCGCGTCGCGGGCCAGGGCCGCCGCCTCGAGCTCGAGGACACGAGTCCAGCCGTCCACGGCGACACGGCCATCGGAGGCATCCACGCCGACGATGATGCGCTCGTCGAACCGGCGGCAGATCTCGCCGAGGAAGTGCGGGTCGAGGGCGGCCCGAGTGCCCACGATGGCCCAGCGCGCGCCCGCTTCCAGGACCGCCTCGATGTGCTCAACCGTTCGGAGCCCGCCTCCGACCTCCACGGGAATGGCGATCGCGCGCGCGATCTCGCGCACGATGGCGGTCTGCGCCGGTCCACCTGCGAAGGCCCCGTCGAGATCCACCACGTGAAGCCGCGGTGCGCCTTCGGACTCCCAGCGCCGGGCCATGGCTACGGGATCGTCCGAGAACACAGTCTCTGCGTCGGCACGGCCTTGGAGCAGGCGCACGCAGCGGCCCCCCTTGAGGTCGACGGCGGGGATGACGGCGAAGGCCATCGGATCCGCCCCTAGCCGTGCCGCTCGCGGACAAAGGCCGCGAAGTTCTCCAACAGGCGCAGGCCCCAGCGCTGGCTCTTCTCCGGGTGGAATTGCGTGGCGAAGAGCGAGCCTCGCCCCACCGCGGCGGGAAACGTCACCCCGTAGGTGCAGGTCGCGGTGGCCAGCGAGGTCTCGCGCGTGGTTGGGTAGTACGAGTGCACGAAGTAGAAGTGCGCTCCGCTCGGCACGCCGTCGAAGATCGCGAGGTCTCCCGTGTGCTCCACGGAGTTCCAGCCCATGTGCGGCACCTTGAGCCCTCCCGGGAAGCGGCGGACCACGCCCGACAGCACGTCCAGCCCCTTGCCCTGCCCGAACTCCTCGCTCTCCGTGAAGAGGAGCTGATAGCCGAGGCAGATGCCGAGGAAAGGCCGGCCCTCATCGAGAGCCGTGCGGATCGGCTCGAGGAGCCCTCGCGCCTGGAGGTTGGCCATGGCGTCGTGAAACGCACCGTCACCTGGCAGCACGAGGGCGCGGGCGTCCTCGATCACCCGTGGATCCTCCGTCACCATCGCGCGCATCCCGAGGCGGCCGAGGGCGTTCTCCACGCTGCCCAGGTTGCCGCGGCCGTAGTCGATGACCGCGATCATTCTGGTAGCCCGCTTTCCTGTCTCTCTAGGCTGCCCAAGGGCCTCTTCGCCCTGCCGGGCTCATCGGGGCGTCGGCTCGCTGCCGATCGGCTCATCGCGTGCGGAGTCGTCAGCCTGCCCCAGGGCCTCTTCGCCCTGGCGGGCTCATCGGGGCATCCTCTCGATACGCGCAGGCTTACCACACACGGGCTGCCCCAGGGCCTCTTCGCCCTGCCGGGCTCATCGGGGCGTCGGCTCGATGCGAGCCGGCTCACGGAGCGTTGGCTCACAACGTACCTTTGGTGGAGAGGACGCCGGCGATGCGCGGATTGAGGCGCGTGGCTTCCGCGAGAGCGCGGCCCACCGCCTTGAACGTCGCCTCGGCAATGTGGTGGAGGTTCTGGCCGTAGTGCATGTTGACGTGCAGGGTGACTTCCGCGTTGAAGGCGAAGGCGCGGAAGAAGTCCTCCAGCAGATCGAGGTCGAAGTTCGATACGCGCGTCCGCCGCAGCGGCACATTGAAGACGAGGTAGGGTCGGCCCGAGATGTCGACGGCGGCGTGGAGGAGGGCCTCGTCCATGGGCAGGAACGACGCACCATAGCGCACGATGCCCGCGCGGTCGCCGAGCGCCTCGCGGAAGGCCTTGCCCAGACAGATGCCCACGTCCTCCACCGTGTGGTGAAGATCCACGTCGAGATCGCCCTGCGCCTCGATGGTGAGATCCATCAGGCCGTGCTTCGACCACGCCTCCAGCATGTGGTCGAAGAAGGGCATGCCCGTCACCACCTTGGAGGCGCCGGTGCCGTCGAGGCCGAGGTGGAGCGCGATCTGCGTTTCCTTGGTCTTCCGCTCCACTCGTCCCTGGCGTCCCCCGCCGCTCATGGCTGCCGTCATGGCCTCTCCCCCCTTGCGATGCGCATCGCCGCCGCTGCCCCGTGGCCGTCGAGCCCCTCGACTCGGGCGAGGGCAGCCAGGTGCGGGCCCGCCTCGCGGAGCCCCGCCGGCGCGTACTCGATCACGCTCAGACGCTTCACGAAGTCTTCCGTGCCGAGGGCGGAGGCGAAACGCGCGGTGCCGCCGGTGGGAAGCACGTGGTTGGGCCCGGCCACGTAGTCGCCTACCACCTCGGGCGTGTAGCGACCGAGGAACACCGCGCCCGCGTGGCGCACGCGCGAGAGCAGCACCTCGGGCTCGGCCACCTGGAGCTCGAGATGCTCGGGAGCCAGGAGATTGACGATTTCCACCGCCTCTTCCAGGCTTCGGGTGAGGACGAGCGCCCCGTGAGAGCGAAGGGCGGCGCCCGCGATCTCGCGCCTCGGTAGCCGGGAGAGCTGATCCTCCACGGCGGCCCCCACCGCGTCGACGAGGGCGCGGCAGGGGGTGAGGAGCACCGCGCGGGCCATCGGATCGTGCTCGGCCTGGGCGAGAAGATCGGCGGCGACCCAGGCCGGCTCGGCGGAGGCATCGGCGATTACCATGACCTCGCTCGGTCCCGCCACCATGTCGATGCCCACGTCACCGAACACACGGCTCTTGGCCAGCGCGACGTAGATGTTGCCGGGGCCCACGATCTTGTCCACCCTCCGCACGGTCTCGGTGCCGTAGGCGAGCGCAGCCACCGCCTGGGCGCCCCCAATCCGGTAGGCCTCCGTCACCCCCGCCACGCGGGCCGCCGCGAGCACGGCGGGGTGCAGCGACCGGTCGGGCGCGGGCGGCGACACGAGTACGATCTCCTTCACCCCCGCCACGCGCGCGGGGATCACCGTCATCAGCACCGTCGACGGATAGGCGGCGCGGCCGCCGGGGACGTAGACGGCGACGCGATCGAGCGGCCGGATCTCCTGGCCGAGCCGGGAGCCCTGCGCATCGGTCATGCGCCACGAGCGGGGCGCAGACTCTCGATGGAAGCGCTGGATCCGCTCCGCCGCGTAGCGCAGGGCCGCCATGGTGGTGACGTCCACCGCGTGCTCCGCCGCCTCGAGCTCCGCGGCCCTCACCGCGAGCTCGCCGGCCGACAGCGCGACCCGGTCGAAGCGCTCGGTGAGCTCGAGCAGCGCGGCGTCGCCCTTGTCGCGCACGGCCGCCACGATCTCCTCCACGCGCCGGTGGATCTCCGGATCCACGGCACCGGGCGGACGGTCGAGGGCGCGGGCCACCCCCGCGGGGCCGAGGGCGACGGTGTCGAGGCGCCGAATCACCGCGGCACTTCCTGGCGCATGGCCGAGATCAGCGCGTTGACGCGGGCGTACTCGGTCTTGAGCGAGGCGCGGTTTACGATGAGGCGGGCGGTGGACGTCATGATCTCCGCCACCTCCACGAGGCCATTGGCGCGGAGCGTCTCGCCGGACTGCACGAGATCCACGATGCGCTCGGCCAGGCCCACGAGAGGGGCGAGCTCGATAGAGCCATCGAGGTGAATCATCTCTACCTGGATGCCGCGCTCGGAGAAGTACTGCTCGGTCAGCATCGGATACTTGGTCGCCACGCGCACCCACGACCACTTGGTCGGGTCGTCGCGCTCCCACAGGGCCCGCGGCTCCGCCACCACGAGGCGGCAGAAGCCGAAGCCCAGGTCCACGGGCTCGTACACCTCGGGCTGCTGCTCGGCGAGGATGTCCTTGCCCACGATGCCGAGATCGGCGGCGCCGTACTCCACGTAGGTCGGGATGTCGGCGGGCTTGAGGAAGATCACGCGCACGTCGCGCTCGGTGTCCGTCAGGAGTAGCCGCCGGGTTTCCGCCTCCAGCCCCTTGATGCCGATGCTGGAGAGTAGCTGGAGGGCCGGATCGAGCAAGCGACCCTTGGGAAGGGCGACGGTCAGCGGCGGCATGCTAGCTCCGCACCCTCTCGATGCGCGCGCCCAGGGACTGGAGCTTCTTCTCCAACGCCTCGTAACCACGATCGAGGTGATACACGCGCGAGATCTCCGTCTTGCCCCGGGCGGACAGCCCGGCCAGCACGAGCGAAGCGGAGGCGCGCAGGTCGGTAGCCATCACGGGCGCTCCCTGATAGGCGTCGACCCCGCGCACCACGGCCACGGAGCCGTCGGTCTCGATGGCGGCGCCCATGCGGCAGAGCTCGGCCACGTGCATGAAGCGATTCTCGAAAATGGTCTCGGTGATCTTGCTGGAGCCGTCGCCCAGGCCCAGGAGGGCCATCATCTGTGCCTGCATGTCCGTGGGGAATCCCGGGAAGGGGCTCGTGATGATGTCCGCCGACCGGGGGCGCGCGGGCCCCGTGCAGCGGATGCGATCGCCGTCCACATGCACGGCGGCCCCGCATTCCTCGAGCTTGGCCAGCGTCGCCGTCATGTGGCGCGGGACGGCACCCGTCACCGTGACGTCGCCGTTCGTCATGGCGCCCGCCACGAGGAGCGTCCCCGCTTCGATCCGATCGGGAATGATCCGGTGGACGGCACCGGCCAGCTCGGCCACGCCCTCGATCTCGATACGCTCGGTCCCCGCGCCCTCGATGCGCGCCCCCATCGCGGCGAGCAAGCGCGCGAGATCGCCGACCTCGGGCTCGCGCGCCGCGTTCTCCAGCACTGTCACGCCCTCGGCGAGGGTGGCGGCCATCATCAGATTCTCGGTGCCGGTGACCGTGACGAGGTCGGTGGTGATGGAAGCGCCCTTGAGCCGGCTCGCCCGCGCTTCGACGTACCCGTTCTGGATGCTGATCTCGGCCCCGAGCTTGGCGAGACCCTTCAGATGCTGATCGATCGGCCGCACGCCGATGGCGCAGCCACCAGGAAGGGCGACCCGAGCCATCCCGGAGCGGGCGAGGAGCGGCCCCAGCACCACCACGGAGGCGCGCATGGTCGACACCAGCTCGTAGGGCGCCTCATGACTCGCCACCCGCGCCACCTGCAGCTGCAGCCGGCCGCCGCGGTCGCCGGAGATCTCGGCGCCAAGCTGCTCGAGGAGGCTTCGCATGGTGACGACGTCGGCGAGGGTGGGCACGTTCTCCAGGACCACCGGCTGGGCGGTGAGCAGGCTCGCCGCCATGGCGGGAAGCGCCGCGTTCTTGGCCGCGCTTGCTTCCACCACGCCCTCGAGGCGTACCCCGCCCTCGATCTCGAGCCGCACCGGCATCAGTAGCTCATCCGCTGGGTCGCGGCGCCGGTGAGGGATACCTGCGCGGGAGGGGCCGCCCAGCAGCCTTCGATGTAGCGCTCCACGCCGCGGAGATCGCGGCGCGCGCCGATGCGCGAGAATCCTTCGGCGGCCATGAGCGAGGCGAGTGGGCCCGCCTGCTCCTCGCCGATCTCCATCAGGAGCCAGGCGCCCGGACGCAGGAAACGCGGCGCCTGGGCCACGAGGCGTCGCAGCACGCGTAGACCGTCCGGCCCGCCGTCGAGAGCCAGGTGCGGCTCGAAGCGCTCGACCTCAACAGGCAGCGTGGGGATGATCCCGCTCGGGAGATACGGCGGATTGGCGATAACCATGTCGAGGCTGCCCCCGAGCGAGGCGAGGGGGCCGAAGAGATCGCCGGCGAGGAGCCTCACCCGGGAGGCGAGGCCGAGGCGACGCACGTTGTCCGTGGCAACGGCGAGAGCACCCAGGGACTGATCCACCGCCAGCATCTCGAGATCGGGGCGCGCCATCGCGAGCGCACAGGCGATGGCGCCGCTGCCCGTGCCGATGTCCGCCACCAGCGGGTCCTCACGCTCGGCGAGCAGCTCGAGCGCCCGCTCGACCAGCCCTTCCGTCTCCGGGCGCGGGATGAGCACGTCGGGAGTCACGGCGATCCGAAAGCCACGGAACTCCTCGTAGCCCAAGAGATGCTGCACTGGCTCGTGGGTGACACGCCGCTCGACGAGCGCACGGAAGCGCGCGGTCGGCTCCGGCTCCACGGGGCGCCACGGCTCCAGATACAGCGCGAGCTCGTCGAGGCCGAGGCCGACGCCAAGGAGCCGACGCGCGTCCTGGGCGGCGCACTCGAGTCCCGCGGCGGCGAGCCGGGCCGTGCCTTCGGCCAGAAGCGAGCCTACCGTTGCCGTCACAACGTCTCCCCGAGCTTCTTTCGCTGCTCCTCGCTGTGGAGCGCGTCGACCAGCTCGTCGAGATCGCCTTCGAGGATGGAAGGGAGGCGATGCAGGGTGAGGTTGATCCGATGGTCGGAGACGCGCCCCTGCGGAAAGTTGTAGGTACGGATGCGCTCGCTGCGCTCTCCCGTGCCAACCTGGCTCTTCCGGTCGGCGGCGATGGCCGCCGCCTGCTCCTCCTGCGCGCGCTCGAGGAGGCGCGCCTTGAGCACGCGCATAGCCTTGGCTCGGTTCTTGATCTGCGACCGCTCATCCTGGCAGGTGACCACGAGCCCTGTCGGCACGTGCGTGATGCGCACCGCGGAGTCGGTGGTGTTGACCCCCTGCCCGCCCGGCCCGGAGGAACGATAGACGTCGACGCGGATATCCCGCTCCTCGACCTTGATGTCCACGTCCTCGGCCTCGGGAAGCACGGCCACCGTGACGGTGGAGGTATGGATCCGCCCGCTCGACTCCGTCGCGGGCACACGCTGCACGCGGTGGACCCCGCGCTCGAACTTGAGGCGACTCCAGGCGCCGCGCCCCTGCACGAAGAGGACGATCTCCTTGAAGCCGCCCACCCCGGTGGGGTGGCTGTCCATGACCTCAACCCGCCACTTCTGTGCCTCGGCGTACTTCGTGTACATGCGTGCGAGATCGGCCGCGAAGAGACCGGCCTCGTCGCCGCCCGCCCCGGCTCGGACCTCTACGAAAACGTTCTTGTCGTCGCTCGGATCCTTGGGAATCAGAAGGGCGCGCAGCTCCTCCTCGAGCTTGGCCTGGCGGGCGGCCAGCTCGGCCACCTCGGCCTGCGCCATCTCACGCATCTCGCGGTCGGCATCCTCGGCGGCCATGTGTCGGGCCTCTTCGAGGCGGGCCAGGAGCTGCTTGTACTCCTCGAACTTGCCCACGACCTCGGCAAGCTCCGAGGCTGCCTTGGCCGTCTTTGCGTAGACGGCCTGCTGACCGATGATGACGGGGTCGGAGAGCGACTGGGTCAGTTCCCGGTATCGCTCCTCAACTTGGCGGAGCTTGTCAAACATGATGGGTCCTCATGGGAGGCGGGGCAGACGATGGCCTCGCCGCGCGTGGGGACGGAGACGAACAGCAATACGGAACGCTGACAGCGTGGCGCGGCGTGAGGCCGGCCCCGGTCCTACCCCTCCGTGAGCGACTTCCTCTTGTATTTCCGCTGGAAGCGCTCAACGCGGCCGGCGGTATCCAGAAACTTCTGCTTGCCGGTAAAGTAGGGATGGCACTTGGAGCACACCTCCACCCTGATCTGGGGCTGCGTCGACCGGGTGTGAATGACCTCTCCGCAGTTGCAGGTGATCGTCGTATCGATGTACTCGGGATGAATGCCAGCCTTCACGGCCCACCTCCTGGATGGAAACGGCGAGTAAGAAGGGTCAAACTTTACCAGCGAAGGTGGCAAAACGCAACAAATCCAGCACTTCCGACGGCGGGGAGCAATCTAGCCCCCTCGTCGAGGGGTGGCCGCGGCGACCGGCCGGGCCTACCCCATTTGGCTCATGGCGCTCAGGAAGTCCTTGTTGGTCTTGGTCAACTTAACCTTGTCGAGCAAGAGCTCCATGGCTTCCACGGGATTGAGCTGGGTCAAGGCCTTGCGAAGGAGCCAGACCTTCTGGAGCTCGTCCTTCTCCAAGAGGAGCTCTTCCTTGCGGGTGCCCGTCTGCTCGATGTTGATGGTGGGGAAGACCCGCTTGTCCATGAGGCGCCGGTCGAGATGCACCTCCATGTTGCCGGTGCCCTTGAACTCCTCGAAAATCACGTCGTCCATGCGCGAACCCGTGTCAATGAGGGCGGTGGCCATGATGGTGAGGGAGCCGCCTTCCTCCACATTGCGGGCGGCCGCGAAGAAGCGCCGGGGCCGCTGGAGCGCGTTGGCGTCGAGACCGCCGGAGAGCACCTTGCCCGAGGAAGGGATGACCGCGTTGTGGGCACGGGCGAAGCGAGTAATGGAGTCGAGGAGGATGACCACGTCCCGCTTGTGCTCGACCAGACGCTTGGCCTTCTCGATGACCATGTCCGCCACCTGCACGTGCCGCTGCGGCGGCTCGTCGAAGGTGGAAGAGATGACCTCACCCTTGACCGAGCGCTGCATGTCCGTCACCTCTTCGGGCCGTTCGTCGATAAGGAGGACGATGAGGTAGACCTCGGGGTGGTTCTTGGCAATGGCGTTGGCGAGGTTCTGGAGGAGCACGGTCTTGCCCGTGCGCGGAGCGGCCACGATGAGACCGCGCTGTCCCTTGCCGATAGGACAGAGGAGATCCATGACTCGGGTTGTCAGATTTTCCGACTCGTGCTCGAGGCGTAGCCGCTCCATGGGATAGAGCGGCGTCAGGTTGTCGAAAATGGTCTTGTCGCGCGACTGCTCGGGGGTCTCGAAGTTGATCGCCTCGACCTTGAGGAGGGCGAAGTAGCGCTCGGTGTCCTTGGGCGGTCGCACCTGGCCCGAGATGGTGTCGCCCGTGCGCAGGTCGAAGCGGCGGATCTGGGACGGTGAGACGTAGATGTCGTCGGGGCCGGGCAGATAGTTGTAGTCGGGGGCGCGGAGGAAGCCGAAGCCGTCGGGCAGCACCTCGAGCACGCCCTCGGCGAAGATGAGGCCGTCGCGCTCCGCCTGGCCCTGCAAGATCTTGAAGATCAGCTCCTGCTTCCGGAGGCCGCTGAACCCCTGGACGCCCAGATCCTTGGCGACCGTGTTCAGCTCCGTGATGGTTTTGTCCTTCAACTCGGACAGATTCATCCTGTTGCCTCCTGCCCCACCGGACTCGGACGAGGCTGCGTCGGTGGCGTCGGACTTCTGCGGCGAGGGCCGCCGAGGACTACGCTGCGAGATGATGTTCTCCGGAGGGTTGATTGTGTACGGGGTGCCAGACGGTTCTGCTCAACAAATCTCCCACATACGTGTAGGGGATGTCAATACAAAAGCTCCGCCGCGGCGGGCCATTGGCTTACAGCCTCATCTCGATGATGGCCTTGCTGCGAATCTCCGTCAGCCATTCCTTGAGGCGTGCGTCGTACTTCTGGCGATACAGGATGTCGCGGATCTGATTCCGGGCCTGCGCGAGTTGCTCCCCTGCCAGCGTCTCCTTGGAGTCCAACTCGAAGAGATGGTACCCGATCTCTGACCGGAAGGGCGGCGAATGCTCACCGGGCGAGAGGCGCAGCACGGCCTTCTCGATGTCGGGGGCGAGTTCGCCGCGCTTGAGAATGCCCAGACGGCCGCCGTTCTTGGCCGTCGCGGGATCCTCGGAGAACTCCGCGGCCAGCTCGGCGAAGTCCTCACCCGACATGACCCGCGCGTAGACGTCATCGGCGCGCCGGCGCGCGGCCTGCCACCCGTCCTCTCCCGTGCCGGCCTGGGGCAGGAAGAGAATGTGCCGCGCCTCGAAGGTCAGCCCCGTCTCGAGCTTCTCCCGGTTGGCGTTCAGGTACTGGTCGATGTCCTCCTCGGTGACGCTGACCCGGAGGGCGACCCGCCGGCGGATGATGCGCTGGACCATGAGCTGGTCGTAGACCCGCTTCTTCATGCTTTCCATGGTCAGCCCCTGGGCCTTGACCTGCGCCTCGAAGTCGGCCTGAGTCGTCGCCCCCACCTTCTTTTGGATCTCGTCGAGCTGCTCCTTGATCTCGGAGTCCTCGATGGTGAGCTTTTCCTTCTCCGCCGCCTGGAGCTGCAGCCGGCGCTCGATGATGCCGGAGAGCACCTTCTCGCGCAGGACGGTTCGCTCCTCGCCGGTGGGCGGCTCCATCTTGTTCTCGTAGAGGTAGTAGGCCTCCGCCTCTTCGAGCTCGTACATGGTGACCGCGTCGCTGTTGATCACGCAGATCACTCGGTCGACCACGGCGTCGGCGTCCGGAGGCAGCGCAGGTCGGGAGAGGATGGGGGCCCGCGTCTCACTGTGGGGCGGCGGTGGCGGCACGGGGGGCGGGCCCTTGGCCTTGGGCGATGACGACGCAAAGGGCACCCAGGAAGGCGCGGCGCACCCGCTCACCACGAAAGCGATGAGCATGGCGGGAAGCAGGCCGACGCGCACACTCACGCGAGCGACTCTAGGACGGCGCGCAGCCGGTCGCGTACGGCGGCCCAGGGTCCGGTGGGAATGGTTGCCTCCAGGATGAACTCCTTCCGCATGCTCACCCCGCTCCCCGGCTTGCCAATGACGGCCAGGATGCGCTCGGGCGTGACCGGCGTCGACGGCGCAAAGGTCACCAGCGCCCGACCTTCGCCGGCTTCCACGCGCTCAGCGTGCAAGCGCCGCGCGAGGGCGCGGAGGCCCACCACGTCCAGCAGTGCCTCCACGGCGGCGGGGGGCGGCCCGAAGCGATCGGCGAGCTCCGCCCGCATCTCCGCGATCTCCGCGTCAGTCCCCAGATCGGTCAGGCGCTGATAGATGCCCAAGCGCTGGTTCACATCGGGAACGTAACCGTCCGGCAGAAGCGCTTCGACGCCCACGGTGATGATGGGCTCGATGGCCGCCTCGCCGGATTCGCCTCGCAATTCTCTCACGGCCTCGGCCAGGAGCTTCGTGTAAAGATCGAAGCCCACCGCGGCGATGTGGCCGTGCTGCTCGGCGCCCAGCAGATTGCCCGATCCGCGGATCTCCAGGTCTCGCATGGCGAGGCGGAAGCCGCCCCCCAGCTCCGTCATCTCCTCGATCACCTGCAGCCGCCGCTGCGCCGTCTCGTCCACGCTGCCTGCGGCAGGCACGAGCAGATAGGCGTAGGCCTGCTGGCGCTCCCGTCCCACCCGGCCGCGCAGCTGATAAAGCTGGGCGAGGCCAAAGCGGTCCGCGCGGTTGACGATGATGGTATTCGAGGCAGGGATGTCCAGACCCGATTCCACGATGGCCGTGGACACGAGCACGTCGGCCTGCCCGTCTACGAACTTGACCATGACCGACTCGAGCTCGCGCTCCCCCATCTGCCCGTGGCCCATGAGCACGCGTGCTTCGGGACAGAGCTCCTGGATGAAGGCGGTCATGGCAGGAAGCGACTGCACCCGGTTGTGGACGAAGAAGACCTGGCCGCCTCGCGCAAGCTCGCGCTGGATCGCCTCGCGGATGATGGTGCGGCTGAAGCCCGTCACTACCGTCTCGATGGGCAGGCGATCGATGGGCGGCGTCTCGATGACGGAGAGATCGCGCACGCCGGAGAGCGACATGTACAACGTGCGCGGAATGGGGGTGGCGGTGAGGGTGAGCGCGTCCACACTGGCGCGGAGCTGCTTGATCCGTTCCTTGTGGGCGACGCCGAAGCGGTGCTCCTCGTCCACCACGAGCAGGCCGAGGTTGCGAAAGCTCACGTCCTTGGAGAGAAGCCGGTGCGTGCCGATGACCACGTCCACCGCGCCCGTGCGCAAACCCTCCACCACGGCCTTCTGCTCCTTGGGGCTCCGGAAGCGCGAGAGCAGCTCGACCCGGGCGGGGAAGGCGGCGAAGCGGTCGCTGAAGGTATGGAAGTGCTGCTGGGCGAGCACGGTCGTGGGCACGAGCACGGCAACCTGCCGCCCGTCCGCGGCGGCCTTGAAGGCCGCCCGCAGAGCTACCTCGGTCTTGCCGTAGCCGACGTCGCCCGCCACCAACCGATCCATGGGCCGGTCGCGCTCCATGTCCGCCTTCACGTCCTCGATGGCGCGCAGCTGATCAGGCGTCTCCTCGAAGCGGAAGGCGGCCTCGAACTCGCGCTGCCAGGGCGTGTCGACGGGAAACGCGGGGCGCTCGCTCACCGAGCGGCGGGCGTAGAGTTGGAGGAGCTGCTCCGCCATCTGACGGACGGCCGCGCGCACCGATTCCTTGATCCGCTGCCAGGCACCGCCCCCCAGCCGATCGAGCCGAGCCGCGCCGGCGGGTGCCCCCATGTACTTCGAGATGAGATCGAGCCGCTCCACGGGGAGGTAGAGGCGGCCGCCCTCCGCATACTCGAGCAGGAGGAAATCGCCCTCGCGGCCGTCCACAGACATGGTCTGGAGGCCGTGATATCGGCCGACGCCATGCGATTCGTGTACCACGAGGTCGTTGGGCTTGAGGTCAGTGAAGGCGGCGATGGCTTGGCCGCGCTGGAAGACGGGACGGCGGAGCCGCCGCCGTCGTGCCCCGAAGATGTCCTCCTCGGCAAGCACGACCACGCCGACGGCGGGAAGCTGGAAGCCCGCCCCGCAGTCGCCGGTGACCACGGCGAGGCCTTCGCTGCTCCACAAGGTGGCACCGGGCCACGGCTCGAGATCATGCTCGCCGAGAATGCCCTGGAGCCGCGCACCCTGCTGGTCGTCGTCCACCACGAGCCGCACGGTGAAGCCCTCGACTCTCCACTCGCGGATGGCAGCGGCAAGCTCTTTGAAGCGGCCCTGATAGCCGCCGACGGAGCGCGTGCCCATGGCGATCCGCGTCGACCCACCGTCGGTGCGCTGAAGGAGCGGCAGCTCGAGGCGCTGGAAGCCCGCCAAGGCCTCGCCGAGCGGCTGGGCAGACGGCGCGTCCTCGGGCGGCGCGTCGAGGAGGGCGGGATCGTCGAGCACCACGAGGGCGTCCTGGGGCAGCCAGGCGGGCAGGAAGACTGACGGGTCGTCATCCACGGACAGGGGCAGCACGGTGATCTCGTCGAGGGCCTGGATGGAGCGCTGGGTGGTCGGGTCGAAGAGCCGCAGTGACTCGACGTCGTCGCCGAAGAACTCCGCCCGCACCGGCCGCTCCCGGAGCGGCGAGAACACGTCCACGATGCCGCCGCGCAGGCTCCACTGTCCCACCTCCACCACCGTGTCGACGCGCTCGTAGCCCGCGAGGTCGAGCCACTGCACGAGTGTCTCGCGATCGATGGTGCCCGCCACCTCGAGCGAGAAGGCGCGGGCGCGAAAAGCGGTGGGCGAGAGCAGCGGAGCGGCAAGAGCCGAGGGCGTCGCCACCACCACCGCGCCCTCGCCGCCCAGGTGATGGCAGGCTCGCGCTCGTTCGGCCGCCTGCTCCTTGTGCCGGCCGTGCCAGGAAGCGGGCTCGGCGGGCGGAAACTCCAGCACGGGCAACCGGTCACCCGCGCCGAGACTCGCGAGGAAGAATCGCACGTCCTCGGCGAGGCGATGCCGCTCAGCCGGTCCGGGCGCCATGAGGAGAACGGAACGGCCCGTGTGCTTGACAAGGGCGCCGACCACGAGGGATCGCGACGAACCCCAGAGTCCATCGGCCTGCAGGCAGGGGTGTCCCCGGGCGAGGGCCGTCGAGAGCTCTTCGAGGGCGGCCCACCGGGACAGGATCGACTCAGACGCGATGATGCTCATGAACCGGTGCTGCGCGACACGATCACTACGTTACCACCACTTTCCTGGGCCGGCCTGGTAGGTACGTCATCCGCATGCGCGAGGCGGGCGGGTCCCGTCGTCGGGGGGAGGGGTGCGCTCATGCTGCGTCACCCACTCGCCTGATTCGCAGCCCTCCGGGCTGCGCGCAGGACGAGGGGGTCCACTCCGCCTGAGCGCACCCCTCCCCCCGCCACCCGCCCGGTTGCACGTACGACGTGGGGAAGGCCGGGCTAGGTCCGGAGCCCCTGCACCAAGTAGAAGCTGAGCGTCTCCAGCTCGATGGAGAGATCCACGCTCTTGAAGCGCACGTCCTTGGGGGCGCGGAGCCGGCCCGGCGCGAAGTTCAGGATGGCCTTGATCCCCGCGGTGACCAGCGTCTCCGTCACGGGCTGGGCGGATTCCGCGGGCACGGCCACGATGGCGAGCTGGAGGTTGCGCGCCTTCGCCTCCTTCGGCAAGTCTCGCAGGGGGAGGATGGGCACGCCGTCGGGGGTGGTCCCGAGCTTGGCGGAATCGTCGTCGAAGATGGCGGCGATCCGGAAGCCCTGACGTGCGAAGCCTTTGTAGTGATAGAGGGCCGAGCCGAGGTTACCGAACCCCACGAGGGCGACCTGCCACTCCCGGTCGAGCCCCAGGATGCGCTGCAGCTCCGCCTTGAGCCCGGACACGAAGTAGCCGATGCCTCGCACGCCGAACTCCCCGAAGTAGGCGAGGTCCTTCCTCACCTGGGCGGAGTTCAGGCTGAAGCGCTCTGCCAGCTCCTGGGACGAGATGGTCTTGACGCCGTCCTCCTCGAGCTGCTGCAGGCAGCGCGTATAAACGGACAGACGACGCACCGTCATCTCCGGAATGCGAGGAATCTTGAACGGAGAGCGTCGAGGCATCGCAGCTCAGCTCCGGGCGCCCCGGGGCGGACACCCGGGACGCCCGAGATCCAGGGCGGTCGCTACGACTTCACGAAGAGCAGGATGACCGCGATGACGAAGACGAACAGCGTGAGCGACTCGATGAAGGCCAGGCCCAGGAGCATGGCCGTCTGGATGCGGGCGATGGCGCCCGGCTGCCGCGCCATGGCGTCCACGGCGGAGCCGGCCGCCCGCCCCTGCCCGAGACCGCACAGTCCCGCAGCAAGGCCGAAGCCGAGACCAGCGGCGAGCACTGCGAAGGCCTTGGCCATGTCGCCACCGCCCGTGGCGTCTGCCGCCCAGGCGAGGCCCGGGGCCGCCAGCACCGTCATCAGGGTCACAGTCAGAATGCGTCGCACGGCTTCCTCCTTGTGGTGGTGGTTGGAGCTCAGTGGTGTTCGGGTTCTGCGACAGCTTCGGCAATGTAGAGCATGGCGAGCTTGCAGAAGATGAAAGTCTGGATCAGGGCGACCAGGATCTTCAGCGGGAAGAGAAAGCCGATCACGAAGAGGACTATGAGGAGGGTGGCCGGCGCGCCGAGGACGATGCCGCCCAGGGTGCCCCTGAGCGCCCAGCCGAGCATGCCGTCCAATCCCATCATGAAGAAGAAGATGGCGAGGAGGATGTGCCCGGCCATCATGTTGCCGAAGAGACGAAGGGAGAGGGAGAGGGGCCGCGCACAGTGGCTGATGATCTCAATGACGAACATTAACGGCTTGAGGGCCACCGGCACCGGCCCCGCGAAGTGCTTCAGGTAGTTCACCACGCCCTGCTTCCGCATCCCGATCCAGTGATAGGTGAAGAAGACGATGAGGGCACACGCCGCGGTCGTATTGAGGTTGGCGGTGGGCGCGATGAGCCCCGGTACCAGCCCCATGAGGTTCGAGACGAGGATGAACAGGCCGAGGGTGGCGATGAGGGGGATGTAGCGCCGCCCATCGGGCCCTACCGTCTCGTCGAGCTCGTTCAGGAACTGCTCGAGCACGACCTCCATGAAGTTCTGCGAGCCGCGGGGCACCATGGCGAGCCGGCGCGTGGAGATCACGCCCACGATGACGAGGATGGCCATGACGACCCACGTGTAGAAGACCTGGTCGGGAATGCCGGGGATGTGGAGGATCGGTGGGTGCTCGATAATCTCCATCTAGCCGTCCTCTTGAGCGCGCGCGTTCAGGAGTCCCTGCACGAAGAGCACCGGGGGAAGCGTGGCCAGCCCCACGCCGATGGCCACCGGATGCGCCCAACCCTGCACGATAAGGGCGGCCAGAGTGCCTAGGATGGCGACCTGGCGCAGCCCGATGCGACCGATGCGTGCGAGGCCGGCCTGACCGTCCGCCACGAGAGCGAACGCTCGCCCGAGGTCGCGCGCGAGCCAGCGGAAGTTGAGGAACGCGACGGCGCCGCCGCCGCCCACTCCGGCCGCTGCGGGCACTCCGAAGAGCCACCAGGCGCCAGCGGCGAGGGCAGCCACCACGAAGGCGCCCATCCGAGTCACCCGAGCTGCGAAATCAGCCATGGCCATTCGCGCGATCCGTCTCGTTCAGCGTCTTGATGGCGCGGACGAAGTTCACGGCAGCGGCCGCAATCCCGAATGCGAGCCCGACCAGCACCAGCCACGGCTGAGTGCCCAACCAGCGATCCGCGAAATACCCCGCCGCCAGTCCGACCGCCACGCATGCAAACAGCATGGTGCCGAGTGCGACGAGCCGGGCGGTCTGTCCTGGCGTCGATTTACCAGTGCCTCCCGCCATGTGAATAGGAACACTATCACAGCGTTCCGGTCATGACAAGACGACGTAACTCACATATTTGAAAGGCGAATGTAGATTGTTACGGGTGTCGGTCACGCACAAAGTCGAGGATGCACGAGGCGACGTCCGCCCCCTTCTCCTCCTGGAGGAAGTGACCCGCTCCCGCGATCAGTGAGAAACGGGCAGTGGGGATCAGATCGACGAAGGATCGGCCGACCGCGGGAGAGAACACCGGGTCCGAGTCGCTGAAGCAGACGAGGGCCGGCTTCGACCACGATCGCAGTGCCTCGCGCGTCTCCCGCATCTCGGCGGCGCCCGGGGCATCCGGCGTGGTCGGGATGAGCGCGGGGAAGGCTCGCGCGCCGGCTTTCGCCTCCATGGTGGGAAAGGGCGCGTCGTACGCGGCGACGATGGTCGGCGAGATGCGCTCACGGTCGACGGCCGAGCCCCTGATCACTTGCCCCACCGGCAGATCTGGCGTGCGCAGGGCGTACTCGCGCCACCGGACGAGCCCCGGCGAGAGCGTCGGCGCCTCGCCGGACATGAGCCCCGTGTTGAGGATGACCAGCCGAGCGACGCGCTCGCGATGTCGGGTCGCGTAGCGGAGACCGAGCGGGCCGCCCCAGTCCTGCACTACCACGGTCAGGTCCGTGAGCTCTAGGGCGTCGACGAAACGCTCGAGCCAGCCGTAGTGGAAAGCGAAGGAGTAGGCGGCCACCTCGGTGAGCTTGTCCGAGCGGCCGAAGCCGATGTAGTCCGGTGCGATGCAGCGGAAGCGCGGGCGCAGCGCGGCGATCATCGAGCGGTAGAGAAAGCTCCAGGTCGGCTCGCCGTGGAGGAGCAGGATGGGCTCGCCCGCTCCTTCGTCGAGATAGTGCGTGCGCAGGCCGCCGAGCTCCACATAGCGTGGGACGTAGGGAAAGTCGGGCAGTCCGACGAAGCGCTCGTCGGGTGTGCGATAGATCCCGTTAGCCAAACACGCCTCCCATGCGGCCGGCGGCGAGGCGATTGATGAGCACCACGCTCAGAGCAGCCACGGCGATGAGGATGACGCCGAGGGCGGCCGCCTCGCTGGACGAGCCCGCGATGTAGAAAGCGAAGATGCCGTTGGTGATCATCTCCCAGCCCCCCAGGGCGAGGAAGAGCACGGCGGAGGCTTCCTGCAGCGAGGTCATGAAGGAGAAGAGGCCCCCCACCACGATGCCTTTCCAGATCAGCGGCATGGTCACGTCGCGGAAGGCGCGTCCACTGGTGGCGCCCACGCTGGCCGCCGCCTCTTCCAGCGAGCGGTGCACGAGAAGCAGCGAGGCATACGCGCCCCGCACCGTGTAGGGCAGTCGGCGCACGGCCAGCACGAGGGGCATGACGATCCAGAACGAGGTCAGGCCGCGGTCGAAGCCGGGCAGGTCGAAATGAAAGGCGCGGATGTACGCGATGCCGATGGCCGTGCCCGGCACGGCGAGGATGAGGGTGTTGACGGCATCCAGGGCGCCGCGTCCCGGCACGGTGGACCGCCCGAGGATCCAGGCGATGGGCACGCCCACCGCGATACAGAGGATCACGGCCAACCCCGCGTAGAGGAAACTGTTGACGATGTACTTGGGCGTTTCCACGATCACACGTTCGAAGTGCTGCAGGGTGTAGGCAAGCGGCAACGGCGTAAGGGACCATCCGCGGCTCAACGAGGCCAGGGCCACCCCAACGTAGGGAATGAAGGCGAGGAGCATGATGAGGGCGAGAAAGCTCACCGCCGCCACCTGGCGCAGGCCGGAGAGAGGCCGCCGCTCGATCACGGAGTAGGACAGTGACGAGTAGTCCTTGAGCCCGACCCATCGTCGCGCCACGAGCAGGAAAACGACGGCGAGGAGGACCATGAGGGCGGAGATGACGATGCCCATGCGGAAGATCCGCCGGTCCACGAACTGCACGATGTTGAGGTAGGCCTGGGCCGCGAGGAGATCCTGCACGCCCAGGATCAGGGGCGTGGCGAAGTCGGAGAAGGTCCAGATGAAGACGAGGAGGGCCCCCGCCACGTAGCCCGGCGTGGTCAGGGGCAAGGTCACCGTCAAGAACTTCTTCCAGCCTCGGGCGCCCACGCTCTCCGCGGCTTCCTCCAACGCGGGATCGATCTTGCCCAGGGCGTCGACCACGTTGAGGGTGATCATGGGGAAGAGATGGAGCGTCTCGACGAGCACCACCCCGTGGATGCCGTACAGAAAGTTGATGGGCTTGAGCATGTCGAAAGCGTCCATGAGGAGGACGTTGATCGAGCCCGCCCGGCCTAGGATGAAGGTGAAGCCGAGGGTGCCCACCAGGGGCGGCGAAATGATGGGAATGAGGGTGAGATAGCCGAAGAGGCCTCGGCCGCGGAAGTCATAGCGCACGAGGAGGAAGGCGACCGCGATGCCCACGATGGAGGAGGCCACCACCGTGGCCACTCCCAGGATCAGCGACTTCCAAAGTGCCCGCAAGTAGAAGCCGTCGCGGAAGAAGCCGAGAAAGTTATCGAGGGTGAACCGGCCGCCCTCGTCGGTCACCGCGTCGTAGAAAATGCGGATAAGCGGATAGACGAGGAAGACGAGGAGAAAGAGCCAGATCACCCCCACGCCGAGCGCGCGCCAGTGTGCCGGCCGCGTGGCTCCGGCCTCACGCATCGTCAGCGCTGGTCAAGGCGATGGTGAGGAAGAGCCGGATCAGCCCCACGCCCAGCGCGCGCGAGAGCGCCCGACGCCGGACGCCGGGCTCAGGCATCATCGGCGACGGCCAGGGTGACGGAGGCGGGAAAGGTGATGGCGACCTCGCGGCCGACAGACAGCGGCTCGTGGTGCCAGGGATCGCGGATGTCCGCCTGGAGAACCTGTCCCGAAGCGGACTCCACGTCGTACCGGAGGGCGCTACCGAGGTAGGCGACGAAGCCCACGCGTCCGTGGACCACGTTGCCCTCGCCCGTCCCTTCTGTCCCCGCGGCGATGGCCACGTTCTCCGGCCGGATGGCCAGCACGCAGCGCTCGCCCACGGGGCCCTCGGCCACGGCGCGAAGCGGGCCGAGCGCCGTGTCCACCACGAGGCTGGTGCCCGCCCGCTCCCTCACCTGTCCGGGCACGAGATTGTTGGTGCCCACGAAGTCCGCCACGAAGCGCGTGCGCGGTCGCTCGTAGAGCTCCTTGGGCGCTCCCACCTGCTGGACGCGGCCGTCCTTCATCACCGCGACGCGATCGGAAAGGGAGAGCGCTTCCTCCTGATCGTGGGTGACATAGATGGTGGTGATGCCGAGCTGCCTCTGGAGCTTCTTGATCTCCGCGCGGACCTGGACCCGGATCTTGGCGTCGAGATTGGACAGGGGCTCGTCGAGGAGGAGAAGATCGGGATTGAGCACGAGGGCGCGCGCCAAGGCGACCCGCTGCTGCTGCCCGCCCGAGAGCTGGCCGGGGTAACGCGACTCGTAGCCGGTGAGGTTGACCTTGCGCAGACCCTCGGCGAGCCGCGCGCCGATCTCGCCCGTCGGGAGCTTCCGCAGGCGGAGACCGTACGTGACGTTGCCTGCCACCGTCATGTGCGGCCAGAGGGCGTAGTTCTGGAACACCATGCCGATGTTGCGCTCGTAGGGAGGCCGCCCGCTCACCACGCGATCGCCGAAGCGGATCTCTCCCGTCTCCGGCTGATAGAAGCCCGCGAGGAGCCGGAGGAGAGTCGTCTTGCCGCAGCCCGAGGGGCCGAGCAGCGTGAAGAGCTCCCCGTGACGGACGCTGAGATCCACCCGGTCCACCGCGGTGACGGAGCCGAACCGCTTGACGACCTCGCGGATCGAGATCTCCACGAGCTACTTCTTCTTCAGCTCCTCCCACTTCGCCTCGAGGTCGCTACGGAAGCGTGTCTTGAGAGCCTCGGAGCGCTTGGCGGCCACTGCTTCGTCGTACACGTTGGCCACGTCGCGGTCGAAGTAGGAGCGCACCCCGCCCGTGAACTCCACGGCCAGCTCCGCCGTCGAACCCGGCGCTCCCTGCACCTTGAACCGGGGCGAGATGGAGAACAGGCCGCGCTCCATGAACACCTTTTGCCCGCGTTCCGTCAGGAGGAACTCGATGAAGGCCCGCGCCGCCTTGGGGTTGCGCGCGCCGGCGAGGACGGCCATGGGCTCAGGAGTGACGAACGCATATTTCGGCGCCACGAACCTGATGTCGAAGCCCGCTAGCTTCTCCTCGAAGGCCATGTAGGAAGGCACGGCGAAGCCGGCGGCAAATTCTCCTTTGGCGACCACGGTCGGCACGTCCCGGCTCCGGGCGGTGAAGAGCCCTGTGTTGGCGGCGAGCCTGGTCAGCCACTCCCAGCCCTTCTCCTCTCCATACAGGGAGAGCATCACCTCGTAAGTGGCATTGGACGACGACGACCGCGTGGGTGCGCACTGCGCCACCTCGCCCTTGAGCTTGGGATTCAGGAGATCGTCCCACTCCTTCGGCTCCGGGACACCCAGCCGCTGGATGCGCTTGGGGTTGTACACGAGGCCATAGGGCTCGAGCGCGGTGCCGATCCAGTAGCCGTCCTTATCCTTGAGGGGAATCGGCTTGGGCTTGCCAATGGAGGCGGGGACGGAATCCCACACCGGCTTGCCGATCTCCACCTTCTGGAGGAGCTTCTGCTCGGCGAGCTTCTCGAAGAGGGCCGACTCCCCGCCCCAGAAGATGTCCGCGTCAGGCTTGCCCTTCCACTCCACGATGCGCCCGTAGGCCACGGGGGTGCCGGCGGGAATGGCGCTCACCTTGACGGTGACGTTCCACCGTTCCTTCGCATAGTCGGCGAATGCCTTGAGGGCAGCGTCGTGGATGAACTTGGAGACGGGAGTGATCAGGTTGAGCTCGCCCTCGATGGGCGCGGAGCCCTGGGCCAGGACGGGCGACGGGAAACCCAGAGTCGAAAGGGTCGTCGCCACCGCCAGAGCTGCGATCAGTCGCACCATGAATGCCTCCTTGAATGCGTGCGGGGAAGATACCGCGGCTACGACACCGCCCAGCCGCGCGCGCGCTCGACGGCGCGAAGCCAACCGGTATAGCCTGCATCGCGCGCCGTGCTTTCGAGGGACGGCGCGAAGCGGCGCTCCAGCTGCCAACGGGCGGCCAAAGCCTCCGCCTTCCAGAGGCCGGCGCCTACGCCGGCCAGGAAGGCCGCGCCCATGGCGGTGGTCTCCGTAACGGCCGGGCGCAGCACCTCGACCTGTAGCACGTCGGCCTGGAACTGGCAGAGAAAGTTGTTGGCGGCGGCGCCGCCATCCACGCGCAGCGCGCGGAGCGGCGCGCCTGACTCACGGGCCATGGCGTCGAGAACATCGCGGTTTTGATAGGCGATCGCCTCGAGGGCGGCGCGGGCGATGTGCGCCCGGGTCGTCCCCCGCGTGAGCCCGATGACGAGCCCGCGCGCGTAAGGATCCCAGTGCGGCGCGCCCAGGCCGGTGAAGGCGGGAACGAGATAGACGCCGCCCGCATCCTCCACCGAGGTGGCGAGCGCCTCGCTCTCCGCGGCCTGCGCGATGACGCCGAGCCCATCGCGCAGCCACTGCACGACGGCGCCCCCGATGAACACGCTGCCCTCGAGGGCATAGGTGGTGGCGCCATCGAGCTGCCAGGCCACCGTGGTGAGCAGTCCGTGCGCGGAGGCGATCGGCGTGGTACCCGTGTTGAGGAGAACGAAGCAGCCCGTACCGTACGTGTTCTTGGCCGAGCCCGCCTCAAAGCAGCACTGGCCGAAGAGAGCCGCCTGCTGGTCGCCCGCGATGCCCGTGATGGGAATGCCCGCGGGGAGCGCGCCCGCGGCCGTCTCACCGAAGACGCCGGCCGAGGGCTTCACCGCGGGAAAGACGGACATGGGCACGTCCAGCATCCGGCACAGCTCATCGTCCCAACGAAGGGCGCGAATGTCGAAGCAGAGCGTGCGCGAGGCGTTCGAGGGATCCGTGGCGTGCACCGCGCCGCCCGTGAGTCGCCACAGGAGCCACGAGTCGACGGTCCCGAAGGCGAGCTCGCCCCGGGCGGCGCGGCTCCTCGCTCCCGGCACCTCGTCGAGGAGCCAGCGGATTTTCGTTCCTGAGAAATAGGGGTCGAGCACGAGGCCGGTCTTGCCCCGGAAGATCAGCTCCGTGCCTTCCTCCTTGAGGCGCTCGCACAGCGGCGCGGTGCGGCGGCATTGCCAGACGATCGCGCGATGCACGGGGCGGCCCGAGGCTCGCTCCCAGAGCATCGCCGTCTCGCGCTGATTGGTGATGCCGATGGCCGCGATCTCCGCGGCGGTGATGCGGGCTGCGGCGAGGGCCCGGCGAATGGCACCGACGGTAGTGTCCCAGATCTCCTCGGCGTCGTGCTCGACCCAGCCCGGCCGGGGGAAGTGCTGGGGCAGCTCGAGGTAGCCGCTCCCTCGCACCGCTCCCTCGGGATCGACCACCATGGCGCGGGAACCCGTCGTGCCCTGGTCGAGGGCGAGGACGAAGCGACGCCCCGTCATCGGCCGAGCAGGGTCTTCGCCACGTCCGGCTGATCGGTGATGAGGATGGTGACGCCGGCTTCGATCATGCGCTTCATCTCGCCCGCGTCGTTGACCGTCCACGCGCCCACTCCCACACCGGCACGCCGCGCCTCGGCCACCGCCGCCGCATCCACCGCGGTGTGCTCGACACCGATGTAGCCGACACCGGCTGCCTTCAGCACGTCGAGCTCGGCGGTCAGGCCCGCGCGTCGCAGGGTGCGGGCGGAGTAGAGGGCGCAGGTGGCGACGTCGGGCCGCAGCTCGCGGATCCGGCGCCAGGTCGGCGCCTCAAAGGACATGACCACGGTGGAGGCGACCATGCCATGGCGATCGAGGAGGGCCATTACCTTCTCCTCGATGCCCGGGTAGCGTGCCTTCGCTGGATCCACCTTGATCTCGAGGAGCATGCGGCGCCCAGCTTGGGCGGCCACCGCCGTCACCTCGTCGAGGGTGGGCATCGGCTCCTGCGTCACCGCGCCGGAGCGGTCCTTGAGCCGTACGGTCTTGAGCTCGGCCAGGGTGCGATCGCGTACGGGGCCAGAGCCCGTGGTGGTGCGATCGAGGGTGGCATCGTGGATGACCATCACCTCGCCGTCGCGAGAGAGATGCACGTCGAACTCGATGAAGTCAGCCCCCAGGGCCAGCGCGTTCTTGAAGGCGAGCAGGCTGTTCTCCGGCCAGAGGAGCGAGCCGCCTCGATGCGCGGCAAGAAGCGTGGGGCGCGGGGTCTGGGCGGCCCCCACCGCGGCGACCATTCCCGCCGCAAGCACCGCCCACCCCGAGAGCGCGAGGAGCTTCACTTCTCGCTCTCCACCAGGCCCTTCACGAACCAGCGCTGCATGAAGAGGATGATGGCGACCGGCGGGAGGAGCGCCATCATCGCCCCCGCCATGATGAGATTCCACGTGGGCAGCTCGGTGCCGCTGCGTGGGATCAGCTCCTCGAGGCCGATCACGACCGTGCGCATGGCCTCGGAGTTGGTGATGAGGATGGGCCAGAGGTACTGGTTCCAGCCGAAGATGAAGAGCACCACGAAGAGCGCGGCGATGTTCGCCCACGACAGGGGCAGGAGGAAGCCAAAGAGAAAGCGGATGGGCCCAGCGCCGTCGAGCTGGGCCGCCTCCGCCAGCTCGTTGGGAATGGTCAGGTAGAACTGGCGGAAGAGGAAGGTGGCGGTGGCCGATGCCATGAGAGGGACGGCCAGCCCCTCATACGTGTTGATCCAGCCCAGAGTGCCGATGACCTCGTAGGTGGACATCAGGCGCACAGGCACGGGCAGCATGAGGGTAATGAAGATCATCCAGAAGCACAGCATGCGGCCGCGGAAGTCGAAGTACACGATGGCGAAGGCGGAGAGCATGGAGATGACGATCTTGCCCACCGCGACCGTCACCGCCATGACGAGGCTGTTGAAGAGCATGCGCCCCATGTGGGCCTTGCGCCACGCTTCCACGTAGTTGTCCACCGCGTGCACGGACGGGATGAGGCGGGGCGGACGCTGCACGACCTGCTGGAGGTCCTGGGTGGAGATGACGAAGGCGAAATAGAGCGGAAAGGCGACCACGGCCACGCAGGCGATGAGCAGCACGTGGATGAGCAGGCGATTCCAGGCGAACGGCTTCTTGCGCGGGGCGGCCATGGCGTCCCGTCGGATGCCCACCTGCTCCATCTGCCCTGCGCGAGCCGTGGTCATTTAGCTTCTATCTTTAACCTCAACATGCCTTTCGACATGTTGACCGTGGGCCAATCTGGTTAGGGCAATCCGTGTGCGCCGCCCGCGCGCTTCAGCGGTCAGTCTGGTTGGAGCGATTGGTCTACGCTCACGCGCGGCGGCCAGTCTGGTTAGGGCGATCGGTCTTTGCCGCGTCATCGGTAGGTGACCTTCTTCTCCGCGTAGCGGAACTGGAGCATGGTGAGGCCGATGACGAGGGCCATGAGGATGGTGGACTGCGCGCCGGAAGAGCCGAGGTTGAGTCCGATGAAGCCGTCCTTGTAGAGCTTGAAGACCATGATCGTCGTCGCGTCGCCGGGACCGCCCTTGGTCACCGCGTCGATGACCCCGAACGATTCGAAGAAGGCGAAGACCATGTTGAGGGTAACCAGGTAGAAGGTGATGGGCGACACGAGAGGGAACACGATGGAGGCGAAGCGGCGCAGCGGGCCCGCGCCGTCCACGTCGGCCGCCTCCAGCACGGAGCCGGGAATGGCGAGGAGGCCCGCCACGTAGAAGGCGATGTTGTAGCCGAGATGCGTCCACGCGGTGGCCACGATGACGAGGGTCATGGCCACCCACCCCTTGAGCAGCCAGTTGAACTCGTAGCTTGTCACGAAGGAGAGGAAGTACGGGAGGATCCCGTACGTCGGATGGAAGATGAAGAGGAAGATGATGCCGGCCACCGCAGGGGCGATGCCGTAGGGCCACAGGAGGAGCGTGCGGTAGAGGGTGAGCCCCCGGATCTTCTGGGTGGCTAGGGCGGACATGAGGAGCGCGCTGCTCACTGCGAGCACCGTCACTCCGCCCGCGAACACGAAGGAATTCACCACGCTCCGGTAGTA
>DATGCY010000595.1:0-2271 GCA_035311385.1 Candidatus Methylomirabilota bacterium | reverse complement strand
CGGCGCCACCAAACACTCATCACAAGTTCGATCTGGGGCTCCCGCCGGGCGATCCCCGCGAGCAGGCGAGGGATATCCCCTGGGGCTATGGGCAGGACCGGGTCACGGCCATGACGGTCGATCCGGAAAGGCTCTACGTGTACTGGGAGATGACCGACGAGGCCATCGAGCGCGCGCGGGCCGGACTCGGCCCCGCCGGCCCCGATGCCTGGCTCAACCTGCGCATCTACGACGTCACGAACCGGATCTTCGACGGAACCAACGCTCACAGCTACTTCGACCACTCGATTTCGCGGACTGACCGGCAATGGTTCTTTTTCCTCGGGCGGCCCACGTCAACCGCCGTCGCGGAAGTCGGTCTCAAGTCGTCGGAGGGATACTTCGTCCGCATCGCGCGGTCCGGCCGGGTCGACTTCCCGCGCCGGGAGCCGGCATCACCGGGCGGCGTCGAATGGCTCACGGTGCGGACGGCCAGCGGTGAGGTTGGCGCGCCGACGTTCGAGAGCCGCGGGGTGCCCGCCCTTTTCGGCGGCGTTCCACCGAACGGCCAGGCCGAGCCTGTGCGCGTCTGGGACATCCGCCGCACCCACGCCGGCTGGAATAACGAGTGGAACGTCCGCGACGAGAGCTTCGGAGGAACGTGGCAGGAGTGGGGCGAGTGGGCGCGCACGGTCGAGTGGGAAGGGCCCGTCGTCCGCACCACCTGGCAATCCGGTCCCTTCACGTATCCGGTAGAGCCGGTGTCCTACGTCGAGGAGCGATACGAAGGGCCGGTGACGGTTCGCTCCGTGAACGGCACGACACACATCGTCCACGGGGCGAGGCAGGTGGTCATCCGGGGACTCGGGGCGAGGGCCGAGCGGAGAGTCCTGGCCGTGTGGGAGATCCATCGCTCCTGGCCCACTCATGAAGGGGTGGCCGTTCGCCGGATGGGCGAAGCGATCGGCACGCGCGGCGGTTCGGAGCAGCTGGTTCGCGGGGCCAGCGAGGTTCGCTGGAGCGCGGCAAGCGAGCTGCGGCTCGGCGGAGCCTCCGAGCTCTATCTGCTCGGCGCCAGTGAGCTGAGATATCTCGGCGCGAGTGAGCTCTCCTACTCGGGGGCGAGCGAGTGGCGAGCGAGAGGGGCCAGCGAAATGCGCTACGTCGGCGCCAGCGAATGGCAGGAGCGAGGAGCCAGCGAGCGGTTTCAGGGCGGAGCGAGTGAGCGTGGGTGGCCCGGGGCCAGCGAGAATCGTCCGCGCTTTCCCGGCGGGTCTTCAGAGAGTCGGTGACGCCGATGTCCACTGGGTATCTCGCGCTCGTCCTCCACGCCCATCTGCCGTTCGTCCGCCATCCCGAGGATCCCACCGTGATGGAGGAGCAGTGGCTCTACGAGGGCATCACGGGGACATATCTGCCCCTCATGCAGATGTTCGAGGGTCTGCTCGCCGACGGCGTGCCCTACCGCTGCACCGTCTCGCTCTCGGCGCCGCTCATCACCATGCTCACCGATGACCTCCTCAAGGAGCGGTATGCCCGTCACCTCGACCGACTGATCGAGCTCAGCGAGAAGGAGCTGGAACGGACGCGGCCCGAGCCGCACTACCACCGCCTGGCTCAGATGTACTGGGGTCGCTTCCAGTCGATCCGTCACACCTGGCGATCTCACGAGGGAAACCTGGTGCGTGCGTTCCGGCGCCTGCAGGAGGCCGGCCGAGTCGAAGTCATCACCTCCACCGCGACCCACGCCTTCTTCCCACTTCTCGATCGCAACTGGGCGGCGCTGCGCGCGCAGGTGCACGTAGCAGCCGATCTCTATGAGCGGCACTTCGGATGCCGTCCGCGCGGGATGTGGCTGGCAGAGTGCGCCTACGTGTCGGGCGTCGACGAGCTCTTGCGAGAGGCGGCCATCCGCTATTTCTTCGTGGATACTCACGGCGTCGTCATGGCCGACCGCGCCCCCGTCTACGGCAACTATGCTCCGCTCTACTGCCGCACGGGGGTGGCGGCCTTCGCGCGTGATCCGGAGTCGTCACAGCAGGTGTGGAGCGCGCGCGAAGGCTATCCGGGCGACCGTCACTATCGTGATTTCTACCGCGACATCGGCTTTGATCTGCCGCTCGACTACATTGGCCCCCACATCCACCCGGAAGGCCACCGGACGTACACGGGCATCAAGTATCACGCGATCACCCACGACCAGCTGCACGACAAGTGGGTGTACGACCCCGACATCGCGCGCGGGCGGGCCGGCGAGCACGCTGCGCATTTCCGCATGGCGCGACAGCGCCA
>DATGCY010000594.1:0-12814 GCA_035311385.1 Candidatus Methylomirabilota bacterium | reverse complement strand
GCCGCCTCCATGGGCGCGCTGCTCCTGTGCGCCGGCGCCAAGGGGAAGCGCTTCGCCCTGCCCCACGCACGCATCATGATCCACCAGCCCCTCGGCGGCGTGCAGGGGCAGGCCACCGACATCGACATCCAGGCGAAGGAGATCCTTCGCATGCGGGAGGAGCTCAACCGTATCCTGATCCACCACACCGGCCAGAGTATGGAGAAGATCCAGCGCGACACCGACCGCGACTTCTTCATGACCGCCGAGCAGGCCCGGGAATACAAGATCGTGGACGAGGTCATCTCTTCCAAGCCCACCACACGGTCGGTGGCCGAAGCCACCGTGGTGGCGGCGGCCGGACGTTAGGAGACGGCGCGTGGCGGCCCGATCGCGCGAGGGCGGAGGGACGCTGAAGTGCTCGTTCTGCGGCAAGAGCCAGAACGACGTCCGCAAGCTCATCGCGGGCCCCACCGTGTACATCTGCGACGAGTGCATCGAGCTCTGCAATGACATCATCGCGGAGGAGTGGGAGGAGGAGAAGAGTAAGGAGATCCGCAGCCTCCCCAAGCCCGCCGAGATCAAAACCGTGCTCGACCAGTACGTGGTCGGACAGGACCGGGCCAAGAAGATCCTCGCCGTGGCCGTGCACAACCACTACAAGCGGATCGAGGCGGGGAGCGAGGCGGGCGACGTCGAGCTCCAGAAGGCGAACATCCTCCTCATCGGCCCCACCGGCTCCGGCAAGACCCTCCTCGCGCAGACCCTGGCCAAGATGCTTCACGTGCCCTTCACCATCGCCGATGCCACCACCCTGACCGAGGCGGGCTACGTGGGCGAGGATGTGGAGAACATCATCCTGCGCCTGCTCCAGGCCGCCGACTACGACGTGGACCGCGCCCAGCGCGGCATCGTCTACATCGACGAGATCGACAAGATCGCGCGGAAGAGCGAGAACCCGTCCATCACGCGCGATGTGTCCGGCGAGGGCGTGCAGCAGGCGCTCTTGAAGATCCTCGAGGGCACCGTGGCCAACGTGCCGCCCCAAGGTGGGCGCAAGCACCCGCACCAGGAGTTCATCCAGGTCGACACCTCCAACGTGCTCTTCATCTGCGGCGGCGCCTTCGTGGGTCTCGACAAGATGGTGGAGAGCCGGGTGGGGAAGACGGGCATGGGCTTCGGGGCGGAGATCAAGAGCCGCGACGACCGCCGGGTGGGCGATCTCCTCGCCATGGTGCAGCCCGAGGACATGCTCAAGTACGGGCTCATCCCGGAGTTCGTGGGCCGGCTTCCCATCGTGGCGACCCTGCACGATCTCGACGAGGCGGCGCTCGTGCGCATCCTCCGCGAGCCCAAGAACGCCATCATCAAGCAGTATCAGAAGTACTTCGACCTCGAGAAGGTGCGCCTCAAGTTCACCGACGACGCGGTGGCCGCGGTGGCCCGCGAGGCCATGAAGCGTGGCACGGGGGCGCGGGGGCTGCGCGCGGTGCTGGAGGAGGTCATGCTCGAGGTGATGTACGAGCTGCCCTCCATCCCCGGGCTCAAGGAGTGCATCATCACGCGCGAGGTCATCGTCAACAAGGAACGCCCCATCCTGATCTCGGAGCCCAAGGAGCAGTCAGCCTGATTCTCGGAGGGGGGCTTTGCCCTCCTTCCGAACCTCCCCCCACAACCGAGTTGCGCGGGCGAAGCTCGCGCTCGAAGCGGTGAATCAGGCAGTAAGTGGTGAGCCTCGTGGCTCACGGAGGCTTAGGTGTTCTTCGGGGTCGGGGTGAGGGGGTGCTTCATCCAGACGTTGGCTTCCTCGTAGCGTCCCACGTTGCGCCGTAGATCGATGGTCACAGGTTGGAACGCGCCCGTCACCACGTAGCGCCCGCTCTCCGGGAAGACCATCTCCGTCCATTCCTGCCAGCGCTGCACCGTGTCCGTGATCACGAGGGCGGTGGGAGCCACGGTCAGGATCTCCGCCCCCATGCTCTCATGGACGCCGATCCATGGATCGAAAGCCGTGCCGTTGGCTTTCCGCCAGGTGACGTAGCGGTCCATGGAGGTGAGCGGATAGAGCGACTTCAGGGTGGGACGCACGGGGGCGACGAGGGTGGACAGGCCGTGCCGGCCTGCGATCTCGCGCATGGCTTCGATGACTCGGCGGCTCAGCCCACGGGCGCGGTGCGAGGGATCCACGATGGCGGCCAACGCCGAGAGCGCGTTCGGCCGTCGGTCCTCGCGACGCACGGCCGCCCCCCGCTCGAGGATCTCGGGAATGTCGCGGGGGAGGTCGCCCCGCGTCCCGTCACACATTAAGGGAATGCTGTTGCCTACCGCGGCCAGCGCCCCCGACTCGTCCCACAGGCCGAACTGAAAGTCCCGGAAGTCGGTGGCGAGATTGCCCCACAGACCGCCCGTGCCATTGCCTTCGTGCACGAAGCGCGGCCAGGCCAGGGCGTGGAGGCGCGGGAAGTGCGGCTCCAGCTCCGGCTGCTCGGCGAGGGTGCGCACGGTGTATCGCCCGTCCATGCCAGAATGATGACGTGGGGACCACAGCTCGTCCAGTCGCGTCACTGCTCGCCGCCCTCTTGCTCCTGGGAGTCGGATCGGCAGGCGCGCAAGCGCCGGAGGCGGGTGGGCGCGAGCGGCACTGGTATCTCGTGCGAGCGAGCAAGGAGTTCGAGGCAGGCCGCTTCGAACAGGCCCTTGTGAGCTTCGAGGCGGCGGCACGCCTCGCGGAGGAGCCGCTGCCCGACGAGGCGCTGCGGCGGTGGGGGATCTCGGCCTCCGAGGCGGGCTGGCCGCTCGCCGCCTACGTGCGGCTGCGTCAGTATTTGATCGCCGTGCCCGACGCGGCTGGCCGCGACGTCCTGCAGGCCCGCATCGACAAGGCGCGGCGGACCCTGCTCGAGATCGCCCCGCGGCAATCGCGCATCATCGTGCTCGCAGAGACCCAGCCCACCGCAGAGGCGCCGGGCGAGCGGCAGGTGCTCCGGCTCGTGGCCAGACAGGGGCGCGCCACGGTCGAGGCGCTGTCCGGCACGCGCATCGCGGTGCCCGCCTGGCAACGGGCGGGCGACATCGACGAAGCGGCCTACGTCACCCTCGTCGGGAAGGTGCTCGATTCTCCCGCGCTGCTCCAGGATTGGTCCGCCCAGGCTCTTGACCCCACCGAGCCCGGACCGCACCGGTCGATCATGCTCCGACTGGTCCTGGGTGAGGAAGAGCGCGTCCGCCAGGCGCAGCGCGGCGAGCCCTACGGGAGCCTCCAGGCGCTCGCCCAGATGATCCTGGATTTTCCGCGCACGGAGCAGGTCAGGCCGTGACCGCGGGCACGCTCTATGTGGTCGCCACGCCCATCGGCAATCTCGAGGACCTGACCATGCGCGGGCTCCGCGTGCTGAAGGAAGTGGGGCTCATCGCCTGCGAGGACACGCGTCGCACGCGCACGCTCTTGACCCACTTCGGCATCCACGTCCCGGTCACGAGCTACTTCGAGCACAACAAGCTGACCAAGGGCCCGGCCATCCTGAAGGCGCTCCAGGAGGGCACGTCGGTCGCCCTGGTGACCGACGCAGGCACCCCGGGCATCTCCGATCCCGGATTCCTCCTCGTGCGGGAGGCGCGCGCGGCCGGCATCGTGGTGGTCCCCGTGCCCGGGCCTTCGGCGGTGATCACTGCGCTTTCGGCCGCGGGCATCCCTGCCGACCGCTTCGTCTTCGACGGCTTCCTTCCCGTCAAGCCGGGCAAGCGCGTGCACCGTCTCGAGGCGCTCCGCGATCTCGAGATGACCATCGTCTGCTACGAGTCCCCGCATCGCGTGCTCGCGTCGCTCGAGGCCATTGGTCGGGCGTTCGGCGAGGTCGAGATCGTGGTGGCGCGCGAGCTGACCAAGCAGTTCGAAGAGATTGTGCGGGGCACACCCTCCGCTCTCCACGAGCGGTTCGCCGCGAGCACAGTGCGCGGCGAATTCACGCTGATCATCCCGCACGTGAAACGGTGGGCATCCGACGAGAGCCGGTGAGCTCGCCCTAGGCTTCGTCGGTACGTGGTGCCGGCTAAGTATCTGCCGTCTATGCCCGTGTCGGCGTATCCCGTATACTAAGAGGCCATGTCGATCCCCAGAGCCTTGACGATCGCCGGCAGTGATTCAGGCGGCGGCGCGGGCATCCAGGCGGACCTGAAGACATTCTCGGCGTACCGGGTATTCGGCATGTCGGCCATCACCGCCGTCACCGCACAGAACTCCGTGGGCGTGCAGGCGGTGGAATGTCTTTCGCCTTCCTTCGTGGCGCGGCAGATCGAGTCCGTGCTCGAGGACTTCGGCGTGGACGCAGCCAAGTGCGGCATGCTCGCCAACGCGGGCATCATCGAGACGGTGGCCGATGCGCTGTCGCCCCGGCGTGTGGAGAAGCTCGTGGTCGATCCTGTCATGGTCGCCAAGTCCGGCGCCACTCTCCTCGAGTCGGAGGCGGTGCGCGCGCTGACGACGCGTCTCCTCCCCCTCGCCCTCGCGGTCACCCCTAATCTTCCCGAGGCCGAGGTGCTCGCCGGGATACCGGTGGCGAACCGCGCGGAGATGGAAGAGGCAGCCCGGCGCATCCACGCCCTCGGCCCGCGCTACGTGCTGGTCAAAGGCGGCCACCTCAAGGGTGACGCGGTGGATCTGCTCTTCAACGGCCGCGACTTCACGGCCTACCAGGCCTCGCGCATCGAGTCCGACAATACCCACGGCACCGGCTGCACCCTGTCTGCGGCCATCACGGCGAGCCTCGCCCAGGGGCGGCCGCTCGGCGAGGCCGTGCGCGACGCCAAGGCCTATGTCACCCGGGCCATCCGCGAGGGCTTCGCCCTCGGACGCGGGGTGGGCCAGCTACGGCACTTCCTGACGGAGTGGTGATGGCAGACGAGCAGGTGTCGGACCCGGAGGCCGATCGTGCCCTCGGCAAGATGTCGTTCATGGAGCACCTGGGCGAGCTCCGCACGCGCATCATGTGGAGCCTGGTCGCCGCCGGCGTCGGCATCGTCATCGCGCTGTTCATCACGGATCCCGTGATGCGCTTCATCTCCCGGCCGATCGTCGGCATGAAAACCGATCTCGTCTTCACCTCGCCCACCGAGGCGTTCTGGACGTGGATGAAGATCGCGATGGTGCTGGGCATCTTCATCTCCATGCCCGGCATCCTCTATCAGGTCTGGAAGTTCGTGTCGCCCGGCCTCCACCCGCACGAGAAGAAGTACGCCGCGCCTTTCATCATCAGCGGCTCCCTCCTCTTCCTCCTGGGCGGCGCCTTCGCGCTGCTCGTAATCATCCCGTATGCGTCGACCTTCCTGGTCACCTTCGGGCAGGAGAAGGGCTGGAAGCCGATGCTCACGGTGTCGTCCTACACCGACTTCGTGATCAAGTTCACCCTCGCCTTCGGCATCGTCTTCCAGCTTCCCGTGGTGATCATGATCCTGAGCCTGATCGGTGTGGTGACGCCGCAGTTCCTGGCGAGGAACCGCAAGTACGCCATCCTCGTCAACTTCATCATCGCGGCCGTCCTCACTCCCACTCCCGACATGATCAACCAGACCCTCATGGCAGGGCCGCTGTGCATCCTCTACGAGGTGGGCATCATCTGCGCCCGCCTCGCCACACGTCGGCGGCGCCAGGCCACGCCGCCCCCCACGCCCACGGCATCGGCCACATGAGCTCGGTGGACTTCGCCTCCCTCGATCTGCCCGGGCCGGTGGTGCGGGGCATCCAGGACGCGGGCTTCGTGATCATGACGCCCATCCAGGAAGGCACACTGCCCCTGGCCCTCAAGGGCAAGGACGTGGCGGGACAGTCGCAGACGGGCACGGGCAAGACCGCGGCCTTCCTCATCGCCGCCTTCACGCGCTGCCTGCGCAATCCCGCCCCGGCCCGGAGCGGGCCTACCGCGCCGCGCGTGCTCATCATCGCCCCCACTCGCGAGCTGGTGGTGCAGATCGAGGCCGACGCGCGCCTCCTCGGCGCTCACACCGGGCTCCGGATCCGCGCGGTATACGGAGGCATCGACTACAACAAGCAGCGCGAGGAGCTGAGCCAGGCCTGTGACATCCTCGTGGGCACTCCCGGCCGGCTCATCGACTATCTCAAGCAGCACATCTGGTCGCCCCAGCGGGTCGAAGTCCTCGTCATCGATGAGGCCGACCGCATGTTCGACATGGGGTTCATCGCCGACCTGCGCTACATCCTGCGCAAGCTGCCGAGGCCGGAGAAGCGGCAGTCGTTCCTGTACTCGGCCACCCTGTCCTTCCGCGTGATGGAGCTCACCTGGGAGTTCATGAACAATCCGACCCAGATCTCCGTCACCCCCCTCCAGAAGACGGCGGAGAACGTGGTGCAGGTGCTCTATCACGTGGGGCGCGAGGAGAAGTTCAGCCTACTCTTGGGTCTCCTCAAGCGGGAGGGAGGCAGCCGCATCCTCATCTTCTCCAATACCCGCGAAGAGGCCCGCCGCCTCGAGGACCGGCTGGGCCGCAACGGCTGGCCGGCGCGCGCCCTCACCGGCGACGTGGAGCAGAAGAAGCGGCTCAAGATCCTCAACGACTTCAAGAACGGCGAGCTGCCCATCCTCGTCGCCACCGATGTCGCCTCGCGTGGTTTGCACATCGAGGGCGTGACCCACGTGGTCAACTGGGACATGCCGCAGGACCCCGAGGACTACGTGCACCGCATCGGACGCACGGCGCGCGCGGGCGCCACGGGCAAGTCCATCAGCCTGGCCGACGAGGCAGGGGCGCTCCAGATCGAGCCCATCGAGAAGTTCATCGGCCAGAAGATTCCCGTGGAGTGGGCGGAGGACGAATCCTTCCTACCGGAGATCAAGCCCACGAGCGAAGAGCGCCGGCGCTATGCCGACGAGAAGCGCGCGCGCATGGCGGCCCGCGCCGGGCGGCCGGGCGGTGGCGGCCGCGGAGGCCCGGGCCCTGGACCGCGCCGGCATGGCGGGGGGCGGCCTGGCGGCGCCCAGAGGCACGGACGGGGCGGTCGGTAGCGAGGGCAACGGGGCGGGCGGGATGATGAGCCTCTCTCCCACCGAGCCGAAGTACATCATTCCGTGCCTGCTCGGCCCGGCCATCGCGACGTATCAGCGTGAGCTGGTCGACCTCGTGGCCGAGCGCTTCGGCCTGACCTTCACGCAGCGACAGGCCATCCCCGCGCATTTCACCCTCAAGTACCACTTCACTACCTCGCACATCGACGAGGTCGAGACGCTGCTCGAGGACTTCGCGCGCGGGTACCCAGCGGCTCCCGTCACCGTGGGCGGATTCGGCCACTTCTTCGAGGACGTGGTGTTCGTGGAGGTGGAGCTCTCACCGGCCGCGCGAGCCATCCTGGACGCGCTGATCCGTGGGCTCCGCACCTTGGCCTGGATGCCGTGGGACCGGTACGACGCCGAGCGACTCCATCCGCACATGACCATCGCCGAGCGGACACGCGCCCGCTTCCGTGAGGTCTGGGATCTCTGTCAGGAGCGCGAGCGGCGCTTCACCGGCGCCTTCGACAACATTGCCATCCTGAAGAAGCGGGGAGAGAAGGACGGGATGGACCTGTGGGACGTTCACCGGTCGTTCAGGCTCGGGGGCTAGAAGCGGCGGCGGCCGCCCAGCGACTTCTTGCGCAGGCGCAGTGACTTCGGCGTGATCTCCAGCAGCTCGTCCTCGCGGATCCACTCGAGGCTCTGCTCGAGGTTCATGATGCGGGGCGGGGTGAGGCGCACCGCCTCGTCCGAGGTGGACGAGCGGATGTTGGTCAGCTTCTTCTCCTTGGTGATGTTGACGTCGAGGTCGTTATCGCGATTGTGCTCGCCCACGATCTGGCCCTCGTAGACCGCCTCCCCCGGCCCCACGAAGAGGACGCCGCGCGGCTGCAGGTGGTCGATGGCGTACGAGGTCGTCTTGCCCGGCCGGTCGGACACGAGGGCGCCGTTGGCCCGATGCGGGATCTCCCCCTGCCACTCCGCGTAGCCGTCGAAGAGGTGGTTGAGGAGGCCGGTGCCGCGCGTGTCGGTGAGAAACTCCGAGCGGTACCCGATCAGCCCGCGCGAGGGCAGGCGGTACTCGAGCCGCACGCGCCCCGTGCCGTGATTGATCATCTTGGTCATGAGCCCCTTGCGCGGCCCGAGCTTCTGGGTGACGGCGCCGATGAACTCCTCGGGAATGTCCACCACGAGGTGTTCCATGGGCTCGAGCGTCTTGCCCTGCTCCTCCTTGGTGATGATCTGCGGCTTGCCCACCTCGACTTCGAAGCCCTCGCGCCGCATCATCTCGATGATGATGGCGAGCTGGAGCTCGCCGCGGCCGGAGACGCGGAAGGTGTCGGGGGAGTCCGTCTCCTCCACGCGGATGGCCACGTTCGTGCGCTTCTCCTTCCACAGCCGCTCGCGGAGCTGGGTCGAGGTGACGAACTTGCCCTCGCGCCCGGAGAAAGGGGAAACGTTGGAGGAGAAGAGCATGGATACCGTGGGCTCGTCGATGTGCATGACCGGGAGAGCCACCGGCTTTTCCGCGTCGCTCACCGTCTCACCGATCTCGACGTTCTCGATGCCCGCCACCGCCACGATCTCGCCCGCCGAGGCCTCGGGCACCTCCACACGCTTGAGGCCTTCGTACCCGTAGAGCACGGTGACCTTGGCAATTTCGGTGGCGCCGTCGCGATGGACCACGGCCACGCGGTCGTACTGGCGGATCTTGCCGTTGACCACGCGCCCGATGACGAGACGGCCCACGTAGTCGTCCCAGTCGAGGGAGGTGGCGCGGAGCTGGAGCCCCATCTCGGGATCGAAGCGCGGGGGCGGGATGGTCGCCACCAGCGTGTCGAAGAGGGGAGCGAGCGTCTTGGAGTCGTCGTCGAGGCCGAGCTTGGCGATGCCCTTGCGCGCGTCCGTGTAGAGCACGGGGAACTCGAGCTGTTCCTCCGCCGCGTCGAGGTCGATGAAAAGATCGTAGACCTCGTCGAGGACCTCGGCGGCCCGCGCGTCCTGCCGGTCGATCTTGTTGATGACGACCACGGGGGTGAGTCCCGCTTCCAGCGCCTTCTTGAGCACGAAGCGCGTCTGGGGCAGCGGCCCTTCCGCCGCGTCGACGAGAAGGAGCACGCCGTCGACCAGGGTGAGGGTGCGCTCCACCTCGCCTCCGAAGTCGGCGTGGCCGGGCGTGTCCACGATGTTGATCTTCACGTCCTTGTAGTGGATGGACGTGTTCTTGGCCATGATGGTGATGCCCTTCTCGCGCTCCAGGTCGATCGAGTCCATGACCCGCTCGGCCACGTGCTCGTTGGCGCGGAAGATGCCCGACTGCCACAGCATGGCGTCCACGAGGGTCGTTTTGCCGTGATCGACGTGCGCGATGATGGCGACGTTGCGGATGTCGCGGCGTTCCTGCATGTCCTCACTCTAGCACGGAATTTTTCGGATGCCGCGCTGCGTCGCCCTTGCCCCGGGCCATCGCGGCGGGCATAATGGCCGCCTACCCCAGCTCGAGGAGGAGCTCATACGTGAAGATCCGAATGCTGCTGGCTGCTCTCGTGGTTGCGCTCGTCGTGCCGTCCGGCGCGTGGGCCCAGGCTTCCCAACCCGCTGATTCGCAGAAAGGATCCGGACGCGTGAAACAGATCGCCGAGATCACCATGGAGAAGGGCGGTGTCATCAAGATCGAGTTCTTCCCCAACGATGCGCCCAAGACGGTCGAGAATTTCATCACCCTCGCCAAGAAGGGCTTCTACGACGGGCTCGCCTTCCATCGCGTGGAGCCCGGTTTCGTGGTGCAGGGCGGCGATCCCAAGGGCGACGGCACGGGAGGGCCCGGCTACAAGATCAAGGCCGAGTTCAATAAGCAGCAGCACGACCGCGGCGTGGTGGCCATGGCGCGGAGCCAGGATCCCGATTCCGCGGGCAGCCAGTTCTATATCACCCTCGCCCCCGCGCACTTCCTCGACGGCAAGTACACCGTCTTCGGCAAGGTCATCTCCGGCATGAACATCGTGGACAACATCAAGAAGGGCGACAAGATGAAGTCCGTGAAGATCGTCGAGGTCGCCGAGTAGCCTCGATGGCCTGGTCACTCCTCATCAAGGGTGGCACCGTGATCGACGGCAGCGGCGCCCCCGGCGTGGGCGCTGACGTGGCGGTGGGGGGCGATCGGATCGCCGCCATCGGCCGCGCACTCGCCGGCGAAGCTGCCCGCGTGATCGACGCCACGGGGTTGATGGTGACCCCAGGGTTCATCGACAGCCACTCTCACTCCGATCTCGTGTACGAAACGTGTCCCTCCGCCGAATCCAAGGTGCGCCAGGGCGTGACCACAGAAGTGGTCGGCATGTGCGGCTTCTCGCCGGGCCCCATCGCCCCCGGCATGCAGGAGGCGGTGCGCAACTGGATCGGCGGCATCGGCAGCAAGCCGTCCGCCACCTGGCACAGCTTCGGCGAGTACCTCGACCACCTGCGCGGGCTCGGCACCTCCGTCAACGTCGTCCAGTTCGTCGGCCACGGAGCGCTCCGCATGGCCACGGTGGGCGGCGACAACCGCCCGCTTACCCCCGACGAGCAGAAGGCCATGGAGCGACATCTCGCGGAGGCGATGGACGCGGGCGCCTGGGGCTACTCCACCGGCCTCGTCTACGCGCCCAGCGTCTACGCCTCGACCGAGGAGCTCATCGCCCTCGCGAAGAGCATGGCCTCGCGCGGCGGCCACTACTTCTCCCACGTGCGGGGCGAGGCGGCCACCCTGGAAGCCGCCTACGTGGAGGCGATCCGGATCGGCGAGGAAGGCGGCGTGCCCGTCCAGATCGCCCACGTGAAGGCCTCCGGCCGCGAGAACTGGGGCAAAATGGAGCGCGCGCTGCGCATGATCTCGGACGCGCGCGCCCGCGGCGTCGACGTCACCGGCGACGTCTACCCCTATCCCGCGGGCAGCACCAAGATGGACAATCTGCTTCCCGCCTGGATGCACGATGGCGGCATCGCCAAGCTCCTCGAGCGCCTCGCCGACCCCGCCGCGCGGGCGCGCGCCATCGCGGATTGCCTGGTCGACGGCGAACGCTGGCGCACGGGCTCGGGAGCCAATGGCTGGGACGAGGTCATGGTCGCCACGTGCTCTCGAGAGGAGCTCGCGGGAAAGACCCTCGCGGAGCTGGCCCGCCTCACCGGACGCGAGCCGGCGCACGCCATGATGGACCTCGTGCTCGCGGAGAAGGCGGGCGTGAGCATGATCAGCTTCTCCCAGAGTGAGGAGAATGTCGCCCTGGCCAGCGCTGATCCGCACACGATGATCGGCTCCGATTCGCTCTCACTCCACGCGGGCACGGGGCCGCATCCTGGCAAGCCCCATCCGCGGAGCTACGGGACGTTCCCCCGCGTGCTCGGGGTCTATTGCCGCGAGCGCAAGCTCTTCTCCTGGGAGACGGCGGTGCACAAGATGACGGGCATGCCTGCGGGCAAGCTCGGCATGGCGGATCGCGGCCTCCTCAAGACGGGCTACGCCGCGGACCTCGCCGTGTTCGACCCGGCCACCGTGCGCGACGAGGCCACCTTCCCCGATCCGCATCGCCATCCCGTTGGCATTCCCTACGTCGTCGTCAACGGGCACGTCGTGGTGGACGGCCCCCGCTATCACGCCGTTCCCGTGGGCCGTGTCCTGACGAGGTAGGCGGGGTGGGGCGCCCGGTCAAAGGCCGGCCGCGGCTCAAGCTCTGGGTTGTCTTTGGGGACGTCAAGTTCGGCGAGGGGCGTGCCGAGCTGCTCGACGCGATGGAACGGCTCGGGTCCTTCAAGCAAGCCGTCGAGCGCATGGGCATGTCGTACCGGGCGGCGTGGGGGTATTTCCGCGAGCTCGAACGCGCGGCCGGCCTGAAGCTGCTGGAACGACGGCCCGGGCGCGGACCCCAGGGCGGCACGCGGCTCACTCCGCAAGGCCGGCTCTTCCTTCGCCGCTACCGCCGCTTTCGCCAGGGGCTCGATTCCCTCGTGGCCCGGCATTTCGAGCAGTCCTTTCGCGACTGATGTCATCCGCGCCCGTGCGTCGTCTTGATTCCGTCGGTACGCCCAAGTATGCTCCGGGGAGCATACTAGCGATCACCGAGGGAGGTCTCATGCTGCTTCGCCTGCTGCTCGTACTGTTGTGCTCGGGGTGGCTCGCGGCGCCCGCTCGCGCGCAGTCCACCAACGTCATCCTGTCCACCACCACGAGCACCCAGGACTCGGGGCTGCTCGATCTCCTCGTGCCCATGTTCGAGAAAAAGACCGGCCTGTCCGTCAAGACCGTCTCCGTCGGCACGGGGCAAGCCCTGGCCCTGGCCGGCCGTGGCGAGGCCGACGTAGCGCTCGTGCATGCGCCCTCACTCGAGCGGAAGTACGTCGAGGAGGGCAAGATGCAGAATCGCCGCCTCGTCATGTACAACGACTTCGTCATTGTCGGTCCCGAGGACGATCCCGCCAGGATCAAAGGCACGCCCAAGGCCGTGGACGCTCTCAAGCGAATTGCCGAGACGCAGTCTCGCTTCGTGTCCCGCGGCGACAAGTCTGGCACCCACCTCCTGGAGCTTGGGTTCTGGAAGCAGGCGGGCATCGGGCCGAAGGGGACGTGGTACATCGAGTCGGGCCAGGGCATGGGCCAGACGCTCGGCATCGCCAACGACCGTCGCGCGTACACCATCACCGATCGCGGCACTTGGCTTGCCTTCCAGAAGCGCATCGACCTGCCCATCCTCGTGGAGAAGGACAAGCCGCTCCTGAACATCTACTCGGTGATGGAGGTCAATCCGGCCAACGGCCCGCGCGTCAACGTGACGGGCGGCAAGGCGTTCGCCGATTTCATG
>DATGCY010000593.1:0-2242 GCA_035311385.1 Candidatus Methylomirabilota bacterium | reverse complement strand
CGGATGTCGGCGAACACCGGAGTGCCGCCGAGGTAGAGCACGGCGTTGGCGGAGGCGGCGAACGTCAGCGGGGAGGTGATGACCTCGTCGCCGGGGCCGATGCCGGCGGCGAAGACGGCGGCGTGGAGGGCGGCCGTCCCCGAGCTGACGGCCACCGCATGACGCGCCTCCACGGTGGCTGCCATCGCCCGCTCGAAGGCCTCGACGACGGGCCCGGTGGTGAGCCAGTCCGAGCGGAGCCCGACCACCACCGCCCGGACGTCGTCCTCCTCGATGGTCTGACGCGCGTAGGGCAGTGGCGTCCTCCGGACCGGCGTGCCGCCGTGGAGGGCCAGCGGCTCAGGCATCGGCCAGGGCCTCCATCTCGGCGCGCGTGAACCAGACCTGGTTCGTGTCGGACGAGTAGCGGAAACCTGCCTCGAGCCCCTTCCCACCCTCGCGCCGGGTGAAGGCCCAGGAGGGATAGAGCGGCTCCAGCACGAACATGTCGTCGTACTCGACGGCCTGCCGGCTCTCGTCCTCCGAGAGCAGGATCTCGTGGAGCTTCTCGCCCGGCCGGATACCGATGAGCTCCACCTCGCAGCCAGGGGCCATGGTCTCGGCCAGGTCCATCATGCGCATGCTCGGGATCTTGGGCACGAAGATCTCACCACCCTGGGCGAGTCCAGCGCAACGGATGGCGAACTCGACCCCCTGCTCGAGACGGATCCAGAAGCGCGTCATGGCGCGGTCGGTCACCGTCACCTTGCCCGTGGCACGCTGGGAGCGGAAGAGCGGGATCACGCTACCACGGCTGCCGATGACGTTGCCGTAGCGCACGACGGCACACACGGTGCCGCGGGGATGGCCGTAGACATTGGCCTGCACCACCAGCTTCTCGGCGCAAAGCTTGGTCGCGCCATAGAGGTTGATGGGGTTCACGGCCTTATCCGTGCTGATGGCGATAACCCGCTTGACCCCCTGGTCGATGGCAGCATCGATGACGTTCTTCGTCCCGTTGATGTTGGTCTGGATCGCCTCGAAGGGGTTGTATTCGCAGGAGGGGATCTGCTTGAGGGCGGCCGCGTGCATGACCACGTCGATGCCGTGCATGGCACGCTCGAGCCGATCCCGGTCGCGCACGTCGCCGATGAAGAAGCGGAGCTTGGGGTGATCGTCGAACCGTGCGACCATTTCCGACTGCTTGAGCTCGTCCCTGCTGAAGACGACGAGCCGTTTCGGATCGTATTTCTGCAGCATGATCTCGACGAATTTGTTGCCGAAGGAACCCGTGCCTCCGGTCACCAGTACTGAGGTCTCATGCCAGTCCAGCATCGGTTCCATCCGTCTCCCGCGTGGTTACGTGGTGACCGGCCGGAGCACGGTCAGGAGGTAGAGGTAGAACTTGCCCGTGAGCCGGTGCAGATAGCGCGCGTCGCGGAACGCAACCTTGAAGTGCTCTTCCATGAGACCGGCCTCGATGAGATGGCCGCCCGCACGCTCGACCTCGGCCCGCAGGGCGTCGATGTAGGTCGCTTCGCTGAGGCCGCCGGCGGGCGGGTGGGCGACGAGGCTGCGCAGCGCCCCGAGCGGTCCCGGCCGCGGCGGACGGTTCACATGCCCGATGAAGGCGCCGAACTCGTGCGGGAACTCGGCGAGGGCCGCCGGGTCCGCGTACGTGGTGCGGAACCGAACCATGTGGTCCCCATACTGGTGCGCGCCGGGCAGGTCCAGCACGGGCGCGTGGGCCGCACCGTGCACCCAGTCCACGATCATGATGCCGCCCGGCCGCAGGAGTCGCCGGGCTCCCGCCAAGAAAGCGCGCGGGTCCTCGATCATGTAGGAGGCGCGCGTCATCATGATCACATCGCACGCCTCGGCGGGCAGCTCACCCAGCGCGTTGAAGTCCGCCCGCATCACGTCAGGCTCGGCGCTGAAGCGGTCGAGAAAGCGCACGGTCGCCCGCGGGCCGAGCGCGCCGGACACGAAATTGGTGGCGGGATTCGGCGCCGCGCCGGCCAGCACCCAGAACACGGGCCGGTCAACCTGGTGCCGGATGCTGTCGAGCAGACGCGAGCTAGCCTCGAAACGCGAGAGGCTCCCTCGCACCCACTCGAAGTAGTGACGGTCAGAGACGCCCAATGGACTCCGCCTCGGCGAACTGAAGCCGGTAGAGCCGCGCGTAGGTCTCGTTGGCCGCGAGCAATTCCGCGTGGCGCCCCACCGCCTCGATGCCGCCCCGTCCCAGGACAACGATCTTGTC
>DATGCY010000592.1:0-2040 GCA_035311385.1 Candidatus Methylomirabilota bacterium | reverse complement strand
GCGCCGCTCGTGAGCCGGGTTGACGAAGGAGAAAAGATAGCACACCGCGATGGCCTGCACGCCGTCCTGCTGGAGCGCGGCGACCTGGCGCCGCACCTCTCCCTCGTCGAGGGGCACGAGCACGGTGCCTCGGGCGTCCAGCCGCTCGCGAATGCCGAGGCGCCGGCGCCTCGGGGCCACGAAGGTCGGCGTCTCGGGATCCATATCGAGGTCGTACATGCGCGAGCGCTTCTGTCGCCCCAGCTCGAGCACGTCCTCGAAGCCCTCGGTGGCGAGGAGGGCGGTGACCGCACCCTTCTGCTCGAGCACGGCGTTGGTGGCCACGGTGGTGCCGTGGATGAAGCGCTCGACGGCCGAAGCGGGCGCGGCCGCCTGCGCGAGCACGCGGCGCACGGCGAGGGCGATGCCCTCGAGGAGATCCTTGGGGGTGGTGGGAACCTTGGTCAGGACGAGGCGGCCCCTCTCGTCCAGGGCCACGATGTCGGTGAAGGTGCCGCCGATGTCGACGCCGATCTGCACGTGCACGGTCCTCCGGGCCCGCGCGCTGATTCTAGCGCGGCCCGCGGCGTCGCGCCCGCCGAGTTCCCGCTCCTTCTACTGGATGCGAGAATCTACGATGAAGCTTCGGTTCACCTTGGCCAGAGAAGTCGCCCCGACGTGCTTCATCATCAGCTCGAACTCGCGAGTGAGGAGATCGAGCACCTTCTCCACACCCGCCTGACCGAAGGCCGCCAGTCCCCACGTATATGGCCGGCCGATACAGATGGCCTTCGCACCAAGGGCGAGGGCCTTGAAGACGTCCGATCCGCGGCGGAACCCTCCGTCGACAAGAACCGGCACCTTGCCTTGCACCGCATCGACAACTTCGGGCAGACACTCGATGGTCGCGCGGCCGCTCTCCTCCGCCCGCCCGCCGTGATTCGAAACGACGATCCCGTCCACGCCATGTGACACACACAGTGCGGCATCCTCGCGCGTCTCGATGCCTTTGACGACGAGCTTCATCTTGGTGCTCTCTTTCACGCGTCGCACGAAATCCCAGGTCAATGCCGGCGAGAGCAGAGAAACCCCCGTCACGTCGAGGCCGTCGAACATCGGCTTTCGGCGGAGGAAGCCCGACCAGCCGGGAAGGTGGCAGCTCGAGCACTGCCGGGTATCTTCCTTTGCGAAGCGTGCCTGGGTCTCCGTGTTGCGGCCCGCGGGAAGATCGACGGTGAGCACCAGAACCGGACAGCCCGCCGTCTCCGCGCGCTTCATGAGCGCCTGGGTCACTCGCCACGAGTCCGTCGGATAGAGCTGATACCAGATCGGCCCCCCACGCGCCGACGCGACGGCCTCGACAGACGCCGTGGCCGCGGTGGAGAGAATCTGCAAGTGATTCCTGACCCCCGCGGCTCGCGCGACCGCGATCTCGCCCTCCGGATGGAACGCCTTCTGGCTCCCCACCGGGGCGAGAATGATCGGCGTCTTCCAGGTGACGCCGAACAGCTCCGTAGACGTGTCCACCCTGCTCACGTCCACGAGCCGGCGAGGCCGAATCTGAAGCTTCGAAAACCCCTCCCGATTCGCCCGCAGGGTCGCGTCATCGTCGACGCCGGTCGCCATGTAGCCGAAGTGAGCCGGAGGTAACTTCTGTCGCGCGACTGCCTCGAAGTCGAAGACGTTCAAGGCCTCGTTCGGCGCAGCGATCGACACACGTTTCGGGATACCGGTCTCCGCGTCAGACGCCGCGGCGCAGGCACTCCGCCACGCCGGAACGCTCGTGACCAGCAAGGGGCTCGTGGCGAGAAATTTCAGGAACAGTCGTCGATAGGCGCTCCGATCCATCACACGCCTCCGATGGACAGAATAGGTCGCTCGACGGTAGCGCTCCCCTTCGGGGAAGGTCAAGCAAGACACGCTTCGGTACTAGAGATAGATCCGCCGCACCAGGTCCTCGTAGGCGCCCTGGAGGTCGGCAACTGGCCCCTGGGCGAGCACCATGCCGTCGCGTAGCGCCACGAATCGGTCGGCGACGGCGAGGGCCAGCCGCACGTTCTG
>DATGCY010000591.1:0-7712 GCA_035311385.1 Candidatus Methylomirabilota bacterium | reverse complement strand
ACCGCGTCGCCGACGCGCTTCGGGTAGTCGTCGGGAAAGGTCCACATCCCGGGGCCCGGCCCGTGGACCAGGCCGCGCCAGGCCGGGTCGAAGGGGTAGACCATCGAGAGCAACACGTCGCTGGAGACGCGCTGGTTCGCGATCCAGTAGCCGTGGCCGCGTATGCCGGCGAGCTCGTGGGGTCCCTCGACACCGGTCACGTCGATGGTGACCAGACGCTCGTCGCTCGCCAGCGTCTCGAGATCCTCGCGCGTCAGCTCATCGAAGCGCGGCCGGCCCAGCCGCGAGGCGCGGGCCAGGAGGCCCGCGAACCTCAGCGCGGCGTCGTCCTCCGACAGGTACACTTCGGTGCGCCTCGACATGTCCGAAAGCGCTGGCAGGTGTGAGCGGGCGAAGGTCTGGAGGTCGATGTCGGCGGCGATGAAGATGTCGTTGGCGATCCGGTAGCGCCGCTGCAGGGCGTCGCGGTCCTCGTCCGGGTGCGCCTGGCGTAGCTGCAGCAGGGCCTCGGCGAGCAGGGGCGAGCCGCAACTGAAGGCGACCAGGTTGAGCCTCCGCGCCTGGCTCTTCTCCGCGACCAGCGCGATCAGCCGCGCAATGTCGGGCACGAACGCGCGCGCACGGGGGCAGTCGGTGAGGTAGTTCCAGAACCGTGTGCCCGTGGGCCAGGAGAAGGCGATCACCGTCGAGTTGCTCCCCAGGAAGTGCGCCCAGCTGCCCATCAAGACCATCACCTGGTCGAAGGTCGCACGATAGCCGGGCACGTAGATGACCACGGACCGGTCGGGCTCTCTCTCCACCTGACGGTCGATGGCCGCCACGAGCTCCCGCTCGGCGGCGCCGCCTGGCGCGCCGACGATGCCGAACTCCTCCACGGCCACGACGCTTGCCGGGCGCGGCGTGTCGGGACGGCTCGTGCGGTCGGACTGGACGAGGTCGTCGTAGGACCAGCCCGGCTCGCCGAGCTGCACCTTGGCCACGCCGAGTCGCACGGCGTCGCCCGCGCGGCTCGTGTAGCGCTCAGGCGCCTCCGGCGGCGCCGGGGCGCGTGTCGTCGCAAAGAACACACTCACCTCGGTCACGCGGCGGTCGGGCGCGACGATACGGGAGAAGTCGAGCCGCGGGTCCTGCATCACGATGGGCGTGGGCACCATCCTGCGCAGGATGGTCTGACTGCAGGAGGTCGGCAGAGTCGCGAGGACGAGAACCATCACGGTGGCGAAGCGGCTCAGGTGACTCATTGCGGCATTATAGGCTGCCGGGCCTCCACCGCGGGCGCATCTGGGCCCATGCCTTCTTAGACCGGCCCGAGCATGTAGGAGAAGACGCAAGGCGGCTAACTGTTGCACCAAGCCATATCCGGTGCGATATCAGGCCTTGAGGGTGGCCAAGGGGGAGGTGCGACATGAAGTGGCTCTCGGGTCTCTTCGTCATCGCACTGATGGCGGCGGTTGGGTCGGTCTCGCGTGACAGTGCGGTTGGCGTTGCCGCCGCGGGACCTGCGGCGACGCCCTTGCGGAAGGTCGCCCAATTCGAGCTTCCGGGACCGCCCGGCAAGCGATTCGACTACCTGACGATCGACGACGACGACAACTATCTTTTCTCCGCCCACCTCGGCGCCGGCTTGCTTCACGTCGTCGATCTGAAAACGAACGCGGTCGTGAAGACCGTGGGTGAGGTGCCGGGTGTCGAAGGCGTCGCCTACATCGCCGAAGGCAGGAAGGTCTATACCGCGAATTGGGGAGAGAACAAGATCGGTGTCGTCGATCTGGCGCGCATGATCGTGGTCAAGAGACTACCCACGGAAGCGAAGCCTGACGGCATCACCTACGCGGCGCCGTTCCACAAGGCGTACGTCTCCAACGAGCGCGCAAAGGCAGAGAGCGTCATCGACGTGAGAACGGACACCATCGTCAAGGTGCTCCGGTTCGACAGCGAAACGGGGGTTCCCCTGTACGATCCGGTGGCCAGGAAGGTATACGTGAATCTCCAGGACCAAAACACCCTCGCCGTGATCGATCCGGCGACGGATGCGGTCGTCGGCACGTATCGCGTCGACGGCTGCCAGGGAAACCATGGTATGGCGCTGGACGCCGAATGGCATCGCGCGTTCCTGGCCTGCGAGGGCAACGACTCGCTCACGGTCTTCGACCTCGACACGCACAAGGCCATCGCGCACTTCCCGATGGCCAAGGGGGCCGACGTCGTGATGTTCGACCCCGTGCTCCGCCGCGTCTACGTCGCGTGCTCGAGCGGGTTCATCTCGGTGTTCCAGATGGACGACCCGGCACGCGTCAGAAAGCTCATGGACGTCCCGGTCGAGCCGAGGATCCACAGTCTCGCCGTCGACCCACGCACCCACCGTGTGTATGCGCCGGCGGAGCAAGAAAAGGGACAGCCTGCCTCGAAAATGTTCGTCTTCGAGGCCCTACGCGATTGAGTTTCTCGAGTCGCCGCTCGCGGGCGCTTCAGCCGGGACTCTGAACGATGGTGAACAGGAGGCACGCGCTCACCAGGAGCTCCGCGACAAGCCATACGCGCCAGCCGGAAATCACTGGATGATCTGATCTGCGCGTGCCAGCAGCGACGGGGGGATCGTGAGGCCGAGCGCCTTGGCGGTCTTGAGGTTGATCACCAGCTCGAACTTGGTGGGCTGCTCGACGGGAAGGTCGGCAGGCTTGCTGCCCTTCAAGATGCGGTCGACGTAGGTGGCGGCGCGTCGGAACATCTCGCGCACGCTCGGCCCGTAGGCCATCAAGCCTCCCGCCCGGGCAAACTCCCCGAAGCCATACATCGCCGGCAGATGGCGGGTTGCGGCGAGCTGCACGATGCGCGCCCGGTAGCGGAGGGTGAGCGGGCTCGTCCACACGATGAGCCCTCCCGCACCGTCGCGCGCCATTGTGGCGAACGCAGCGTCGAACTCGCTCGCCTCCCGCACGCTGATCTCGCGGAGCCTCACCCGAAGCGCGGCGGCCGCCGTCTCCATGTCTCGCAACGACGGCTCTCTGGCCGCGCTGGCCTGGTCAAACAGGACGGCCATGCGGGAGGCTCGCGGCACGGCTTCCTTCAGCAACTCGACCCACTTCCCGGCAAACCCTTCCTCGAACGCGACGGACAATCCGGTCACGTTCCCACTCGGCCGGGCGAGGCTCTCGACGAGGCCGGCGCCAACAGGATCGGCCACTCCCACGAAGACGATGGGAACGGTCGTGGTGGCCTTCTTGGCCGCCATCGCGCCGAGGTTCGCCGCGGCGACGATCACGTCCACCTTCAGCTTGAGCAGATCCGCGACGAGATCGGGGAAACGCTCGGACCTGCCCTCGGCCCAGCGCTCCTCGATGCGGATATTCTGCCCTTCGGTGTACCCGAGCTCGCGCAGACCCTGTCTGAAGGCGTCGGCGAAGTTCTGGTTCACGGAGCGCGAGCCAGCCTCCAGAAAGCCGATGCGGGGCATCGTTCCCGCCGGCTGCGCCTCGGCAGCGAGCGGCGCGGCGACGAGCCCACCCGCCAAGGTTTCGAGGAATCTGCGTCGGTTCGTGGGCGGAGCCTCTGGCTAGACTACATTGTCTTCCTAAAACATGCAGACGGGGTCGTGGGCGATCAGCGGAACGACCCTACACGAGCCCGGTGCCGGTGTCAGCAGCCATCGCCACTGGCGGCTCAGCGGTTAGAGGATGTTTAGCGGCGCGGGGGATCCGTGACCTTCATGAGGCCATCGGGCAGCATCAGCGTCCGCTTCATGGCACACCATGATAGGGTCCGAGGAGACCATCGGTCGACGAAAGTGGAGGACGGCGATGGGCATCAAGGGCATCGATCACTGGGTCATCGTCGCAGGCGATCTCGAGCGCACGCTCGGCTTCTATCGGAGGCTCGGCTTCACGATCGCCTGGGAGAAGCGCCCGGGCCGTCCCGACATGGCGACGATCCGAATCAACGACGCGCAGAAGATCAACGTCCACGGGCCGGACGCCCCAGCACGCCCCGCCTACCTCGGCGCGCGCAGACCGACGATCGGGGGCGCCGACTTCTGCCTCGAATGGGAGGGGAGCGTCGACGAGGTGCTCGCCCTGCTCGAGAAGAACGGCGTGAGGCCCGAGGCGGGCCCCGGGCCGCGCACGTGCGCGCGCGGGACCTCGACCAGCGTCTACTTCCGCGACCCCGACGACAACCTGGTCGAGTTCACCGTCTACGGCGGGTGACCCGGGCCGCCTCACGGGGCCAGCGTCACCGTGCGACCCGTGGCCGACGATCGCTCGATCGCGTCGATGAGCTTATGGCGCTGGACGGCGAGGTCGAAGTCGACGTCGAACGATCCGCGGCTGCGCAGGGCGTCGGCTGCCCGCGCATAGGCCTGAGCGACGTTGTAGGGCTGACCGGCCGGGGTACCCTCGGGCGCGAAGGCGAATTTGGCGGGTGCCCTCATCGGCGCCATCGGCTCCTTGCCCCGGCCCGCGATCAGCTCGCTGGATCCGGTGTTGAACGAGCCGTCCGCGTGCAGCACCAGCGTCCCCTCGCGTCCGTAGATCTCGATCCGGTTGCCGCCGGGATTCGAGGGGACGGCGGCCACGTTGATCGCCACCTCGGCGCCTCCCACCATGCGACCGACGACCGTGATGCTGTCCGGCGAGTCGACGGTGACCGGCATGCCCTCGAGCGTGCGCCACTGGGGGATCCGCGTCGCCACGCGGGCCGAGACCTCGGCGAACTCCCCGAGGACCGCGCACAGGGCATCGATCGCGTGGCCGCCGGTGATGGTGAGCACGTTGGCGCCGTTCGCCCGGACACCTTGCCAGATGCGGCCAGGCCCGCGCTGCAGCTGAGCCTGCACGACGCAGCTGAGGTTCGCGGCCAGCACCTCGCCGATGTAGCCTTCTCGGATAAGATCGCGTGCGTACATGATCGCCGGCGCGCTACGCGCCTGCAGGCCGACGATGGTTGTGAGCGAGCGCTGGCGGGCGCGGGCCGCCATCTCCTCCGCCTCGGCGAGGTTTTTGCCGAGCGGCCACTCGCAGAGGACGGGTTTGCCGGCCTCGAGCCCCGCCATGACCAGCTCCCGATGGCCGGGCACGCGCACGCAGACGACGACGAGGTCGACGTCAGGGGCGGCCGCCATGTCACCGAACCGGTGAAAGCCCCGCGCGGCGCCGAACGCCGCCGCAGAGGCCTTCGCGGTATCCTCGTGCGCGGTGCAGACCGCCTCGAGCTGGTACTGGGGCAGAGCTTTCAGGGCAGGAACGTGGGCGTTGGCCCCCCAGCCGCTACCTCCCTGAGTCACGGTCGCGCCCACGATTCCCACGCGAATCCTGTCCGGCATCGGAGTCTCCCTCGCAGACTATCTATCAGAAGACGATGAGCAACCGACCTCGAGTCCCACCGGCCGCCATTTTACGCTGCGCCTCCGCCGCCTGCTCGGGACGGAACGTCTCCGCCACGCGCAGGGTGAGCCGCTTCTCGGCGACGAGGCGTGCAAGCTGCTCAAGCGCCTCGTGATTGTGCAGGTACGAGGTCACCCGCACCGGCTCGATCGTGATGCTGCGCTCCGACGGGCCGGCGAAGCCACGCACGGTAGCGAGCTTGCCGCCATCGCGAATCGCGGGTAAGACGGTGGCGTCGAGTACCGCCGCGTCGATCAGCCCGTCGACGCCGCCGGGCGCCGCGTCATGTAGGCCGCGCATCGCTGCCTCGCCACGGAGCACCACCGTCTGCGCTCCAAAACCCTTCACCAGCGCCGCGTCCGCCGACCCCGCCACGGCGATCACGCGCAGCCCGTCGGCGACGCCGAGCTCGACCGCGTAGCCGCCGACGGCCCCGGCGGCACCGGTGACGCCGAGGGTCTGCCCGGGCCTGAGCGCGAGCCGGTCGAGCGCGAGGCGGACCGTGAGCCCGTTCATCGGCAGGGTGGCAGCGGCCTCCAGGCTCGTGCCTTCGGGCACGCGAGCGACGGACGCCGTTGGGACGACCACCTGCTCCGCCTGGGCGCCCCCGCCGGGACGGCGCGGGTTGACGATCGCCATCACGCGCTCGCCGAGGCGAAACTTCGCGCCCTCGCCGACGGCGTCGACCACGCCGGCCAGCTCCATCCCGGGGATGAAGGGCGGTCGGACGCCCATTCCGGCCAGCTGGTCGACCGTGAACTGCCGCCCGCTGCGGAAGCTGATATCGGTCGGGTTGACCGTCGCCGCCGCGACGCGAATCCGCACTTCGCGGGCACCGACGGTCGGCTCCGGCAACTCCGACACCTCCAGCACCTCGGGGCCGCCCAGCCGGGAGAAGGTCACAGCACGCATGTCAGTACCGTCCGCCGAGCTTGCGGTGATCCCAACTCACGATCTTTTCGGGGACGACCTTGAGCACGACGCGCTTGGGCGCGCTGGCCGCGGCCCCCGGGTTGACCGGCGCCGGATCCGTCTGCGCGACCGCGCGTCCCTCGAACGCCGCCCGCACCGCCGCCTCGCCCTCGAGGATCTCGCAGCGGCCGCGAATCATGACCCCCCGCAGCTCGGCATAATCGTCGCCAGCCTCCACCATCAGCGCCACCTTGGGGTTGCGCCGGATGTTGACGACCTTCTGGGCCTTGCTGTACGAGGTCATGTAGAAGGCGCCGTCGCGGGCGAAGTAGTTCATGGCTACGACGTGCGGGAAGCCGTCCCCATCGATCGTCGCGAGGGCCGCCTTCTTACGCTCCCGGAAGAATGCGGCCTGCTCGTCGGGGGTGAGCTGGATCTGCTGGCGCCGATTGATGGCCATCTGTAATGTCCTCCTCGATCAGGGTCCCACCCGTTCCATCCTGCGCCATTCGCCGATCGACCCGGTGTTCGGGTTGGCGCTCGGATCGTCGGTGCCGACCATATTGCCCTGCCGATCGCGCCAGTAGTACTTGTACGTCATCGGCATCTCCACCGCCTGGTTCGTCCCATAGGGATTCGAGAAGGTCTGGACACCCCCCTAGGTTCTCGCGCACGGCGAAGTTCCTGCGGTCCAGGCTGGCATTGCGATCGTCGATGACCTGCTGCCAATTCTTCCGCGACCAGTCGGCCAGCACAGCGCGGATTGGCTCGTTTTTGCGCGGACTCTTCCAGACTCTAGCTGCCTTTTGCAGTCGATGTGGTCGGTGGGATGAAACCGGGCACGCCGGTGCTCACCACTGGATTCAGTCGCTGCCTCGTCTGGATTCGGCTGATTTCGTCGAACGCGTCTTGCGGAATGCGCGAGATGTCGAAGTTTTCTTTCGCGCGCGCGGCAGTTCTGGGCGTGGTCAGCACCGCGGTGCCGCGCTGTATCGCCCAAGCGAGCAGCACTTGTGCTGCCGTTTTTCCGGCGCGCGCGGCTGCCGCCGACACGACTGGATCCTCGAGCAGTCCTGGCTTCATTCCGTGACCCAACGGGGCAAAAGCCAACAGCACGATCCCCTTCTCCTTGCAGAATTCCAGTAGCTCCGTTTCCGGTAGATAAGGGTGCGATTCGACTTGGACTACCGCCGGCTTGATCCGTGCCGATTCATAGATGGGCTTCAGCGTTTCCAGCGAGATGTCTGACAACCCGATCGCGCGGCATGTGCCGTGATCGACGAGGGCTTCCATCGCTTTCCACGTGTCGAACAAAGTCACCTCATGGTCGTAGAGGACGTTGCCGTCTTTGTCCCGCGGATCCTGGTTGTCGCCGGGCTGAAATGCGAACGGAGTGTGAATGAGATAGAGATTCAGATACGT
>DATGCY010000590.1:0-4192 GCA_035311385.1 Candidatus Methylomirabilota bacterium | reverse complement strand
CGCCTGCACCATCGGCGCCTCCGGCGAGGGCAGGTCGGCGGGTCGAGCCTGGTGCAACCACTCGAGCAGACCGAGCGTGGCGCGGCAGTCTTCCTCGTTGTAGGCAGCAATCTCGTCGAGCCGCGCCTGGCTCTTCACGTGAAGCCAGCGCTCGTAATTGAGAATGGCCTGGGTCCCAGACCGCACGGCGCCCGTCCTCGTGAAGCCGAAGAGCGCCTCGAGCTCCTTGAGTATCACCGCCGCGAGGCTCGGCCCGCCTGGTGGGCCTACTTCGACCGGCTCCGCAAGTCGCCGGACGAGCTCCTGGAGGACTCCGAGGCCATCGCATACCTCACGGCGGATTCCCTCACGCCACCGCAGCAGAGGAAGAAGTCGTTCGTGCACACGCTCAGCTTTCCCCCCCAGGATCACAAGCTGCGGCCGGGGCAGACGGTCCAGGACCCGGCCATGGGTCGGAGCGCTGGAGAGATCCTCAGCATCGACGACTCGACCGGTACGTTGGAGCTCGTGCGCGGCCCGAGCCTTGCCTCGAGACCGTTGCCGGAAGTGATCGTGGCCGGCGGCCCCCTCGAGGATCGCACCCAGCGAGAGGCGATCCTCCGCGTGGCCGAGTCGCTCCGCGCAGGTGATGGACGCTATCCGGCGCTCCGAGCCATTCTCGGGCGGGAGCGGCCGCGCATCCGCGGGCTCGCTGCGGGCGCTCTCGTGCAGACCACGGACCCGGAGGGGATGAAAGCGCGCGCCCTCGGGTTGGATGAGAGCTATCTCTTCCTTCAGGGGCCGCCGGGGACGGGCAAGACGTGGACGGGGGCCCGCATCGTGGCGCATCTCCTGGCCGCGGGGCGCCGCGTGGGTATTGCCGCCCAGAGCCACAAGGCGATCCACAATCTGCTCACCGAGGTCGAGAAGGTTGCCCGCGAGACCGGCGTGCGCTTCAAGGGGCTGAAGAAGTCCGCCGGGAGCGCCGAGTCCGAGTTCACCGGCGAGTTCATCCGGAGCGATCCGGACAACGCGAGCTTCGCGAACGCCCCGGTCGACGTGCAGCTCTTCGCGGGGACGGCCTGGCTCTTCTCACGCGCCGAGCTCGACGGCCGCCTCGATCACCTCGTGATCGACGAGGCCGGCCAAGTTTCGCTCGCGGACGCCCTGGCCATGGGCACCGCCGCCCGTAATCTGATCCTCCTCGGCGACCCCCTGCAGCTGGCCCAGGTGTCCCAGGGCGTGCACCCGTCAGGGTGTGGCGCCTCCGTCCTCGAGCATCTCCTCGGCGACGCTCCCACCGTCCTGGAGGACCGCGGCATCTTCCTCGAGCGCAGCTTTCGCATGCATCCCGAGGTGGCCGAGTTCATCTCGGAGATCGTCTATGCAGGGAGGCTGCACTCCGACGAGTCGGCGAAACGGCGCACGACGTCGTTCGGCACGGGCATCCGGTTCGCGCCGGTCGAGCACGAGGGCAACAAGTCGGCCTCAGACGAGGAGGTCGCCAGGATCGCCGAGCTGATCGCGGGCATGCGCGGCGGGTCCTTCACCGACACGGACGGTTGCCCACGACCGCTGCGCGACGACGACTTCATGGTCGTCGCGCCCTACAACGCCCAGGTGCTCCGCTTGCGCACCGCCCTGCCGGAGGGCGTCCGGGTGGGTACCGTTGACAAGTTCCAGGGCCAGGAAGCGCCCATCGTCTTCTTCTCGATGGCCACCTCCAGTGGCGAGGACGTGCCGCGGAGCCTCGCTTTCCTCTTCTCGCGCAACCGGCTGAACGTGGCCATCTCGCGCGCCCAGTGCCTCGCCGTCCTCGTCTGCTCTCCGCGCCTTCTGGAAGCGCGCTGCCAGTCCATCGAGGAGATGCAACTCGTCAACGCGCTGTGCCGCCTGGTCGAGTACGCACAGGTCTGAAGCGGCCGCTGGTCTCGTCCTCTCCGCTCAGCGCTGTACGTACCGATAGACGTTCCTGATGTTCACGTTCACGTATCGACCAAGGGAAGTCGACTTCAAGAGAGCGTGGTAGACGGCCCGCGGAACATCGAAGTACTCGTAGATGGAGCCATTCCTGAACTCGATGGCCAGGGTCCTTGTCGACTCGCTATAGCCCACCGAAGCGACGCTGCGAGAAGGGACGGGGCTTCTATGCGGATGACGGCTCGCCGAGGCCTTGCCGCGACTCCTGCCCGCCCTCGCCTCGAGGACCACGACCTGGCCGGTCCTCGACGTGTGGTGACGTCGGCTCCGATCGTACGGAGCGGTCTTCTCACGAACGACGAGTTGGACGTCGCAGTCGAGGACCTGAAGCAGTCGGAGCATTTGATCGATCGACTTCCGGTAGTTCGTTTGATCCAGGAGCCGGTAGAGCTGCGTCGGGGAGGTGCCGAGGCGGCGGATGATCTCCCGCTTGGGCAGTCGTGTACGTTCGATTCGTTTCTGCGCTTCGAGAGTTAGCTGGTACAGCGTCAGGTCGCGGAGGTACCCTGGGTCTTCGTGGTATTCGAGGACATCGTCGCCGTGCACGCTGGCCTCTTTGCCGGACTCGAGAACGTACGTGAACCCGGCGGCGCCAAGCTCGGGATCTACGTGCACGTTCTTGACGGGATCGGCGGTCGTCGGGGGGATCTCGAGCTGGGCAAACGGGAATAGCAACGGCGGCCTCCCAGCCATTGAGACCTCGAAGGCCTTTCGTCGATTGTTGATCGTGACCTTTTGGATTCTCACAGGCGCCCTTCTGTCTCGAGCTCTGTGATTACGTCCAATAGTCGGCGCGAGGCTTTCCTTTCATCGCCAATCCTCTTTCAAGGTCCCATTTGACCAAAAGCCGCCCGTCCCGATAGACATGGACATGTCGCGGCGAATGATCGCTCTTGCGAGCTACGAAGATGTAGCCACGGCGCCGAATCTTCGGCACATGTAACGTTACCACGTGGGGTAACACTTGAGCAAGCGCAGAGAGGTCAATGCCGAGAGAGGAGGCTGGCCTTCAGGCTCGGTCGCTACCTCAGGCGCTAAAGGGCGCGATATACCTCCGTCTCGAACGTGCCGAAGAGCCCGATGGCCGTCTCGTCGTAGAAGGGGAGAACCTGGGAGAGAAAGACGCCGCACACGCGCTTCGTCCGGTCGATCCAGAAGTAGGTGTTGGCGAGGCCGGCCCACGCGAGGCTGCCCGCGGAGCGGCCGGTGGGCGCTTGCTGCATGTTGATGAGGAAGCTCAGACCCCACTTCTTGCTCATGCCGGGGAAGAGCTCCACGTCGCGTGACAAGCCAGGCATGGCCGTCTTCATCACACCGATCTCCAGGGGGCCGATGTGGTTCTGAGCCATGGTAGCCACGGTCTCCGGCTGCAGTACCTGGGCGCCGTTGATGCGACCTCCGAGCATGATCATGCGCGCAAAGGCGAGGTAGTCGCCTGCTGTGCCGTAGAGCCCGCCTCCGCCCATGTGGAACTCCGGATCCTCGGGCAGGCCGAACTCGATGGGCGCCAGGCTGCCCTTCTCGTCGCGCTGGTGCACGCTGGCCAGCCGCGCGCGCTGGCCAGCGGAGAGCTTGAACGAGGTGTCCTTCATGCCGAGCGGGGTCATGATGTTGTCCTGAAGGTAGCGATCGAGCTTCTGGCCGCTCGCCGCTTCCACCATCTTGCCCGCCCAGTCGATATTGATCCCGTACTCCCAGCGATCGCCCGGCTCGAAGAGGAGCGGGGTGGTGAGCGCCTTGTTCGTGCAGGTGGTGATTCCGGGCGTATCGGTGGCCGTCTGGTACTGCGCGATGGTCGGGCTCCAGATCTCGTAGCTGTAGCCGGCGGTGTGGGTGAGGAGGTGACGCAGCGTGATGGGGCGCCGCGGCTCGCGGAGCTTGGGCTTGCCGGCCGCATCGAAACCATCGATGACGCGCGCGGCACCGACCTCGGGCACCACCTCGCGCGCGGGCTGGTCGAGGCTCAACTTGCCCTTCTCCACGAGCTGCATGGCGGCGGTGGCGGTGAGGGCCTTCGTCATCGAGGCGATCCACACGACCGTGTCGAGCGTCATGGGGGCGGGTTTGCCTAGCTCTCGCACGCCAAAGGCTTTCTCGTAGAGGGTGCCCTTGTCGGTGGCGGCGGCCACCACCACTCCGGGCATCTTCTTGGATTCGACGGCCTGGGTGAAGACACTGTCGACCTTGGGTAGGCTTGCCATGCTGTCGCCTCCTTGCGGAACGGATGCGGGTG
>DATGCY010000589.1:0-8135 GCA_035311385.1 Candidatus Methylomirabilota bacterium | reverse complement strand
TCGCAGTCTGCTGCTCCAATGCCTCGCTGAGCTCGTGGGTGCGCAACTCCACTTTCCGTTCGAGGTCCGCATAGGACTCCTGCAGCCTACGAGCCATCTCGTTGAACTGGTCGGCGAGGCCCTCCAGCTCGTCCCCGGTCTTGATGCTGATGCGCTGGGCCAGGTCGCCGCCGCCGAGACGCGCGGCGCCCGCGCGCAGCGCCTGGATCGGACCCACCATCCGGCGCGCGAGAACGAGGCCGGCGACGACCGCGAACGCGAGCGCGGCGAGCAGCAGCGCGCCCGAGCGCTGGATCGAGCCGTAGAGCGGCGCGTAGGCCTCCGCGCGCGGCAGCTCGACGAACACCAGCCAGTTGAGCGGGGGAACCGGCGCATAGGCGGTGAGCACCGGCCGGCCGCGCAGGTCCTGCGCCACCTGCACGTCGTCCGTGGCAAGGGCCGAGGCGCCGGCGCGCGCCGCCTTAACCTGGGCGAGCTGCGACATGTCGGTGTTGCGCAGCACCTGGCTGATGTCCGGATAGGCGATCAGCCGGCTCTCGGCGTCGATCACATAGGCTTGCCCGTGCTCGCCCACCTTGATCTGCGAGACCACGTCCCAGATGAACTTGAGATTGACCTCGGCCACCGTGACCCCGGAGGAGGAGCCGCTGCCGGCCAGGGCGATGCGGATGTACGGCTCCGACTCCTTGCGGAAATAGACGGGGCTGAAGTACGTCTTGCCGGACTTGGGCACGCGAAAGCGCTGATCCTGGGCGTAGGAGTCGCCGCTGCCCACCACGTCCATGGCCAGCCGCGAGACGCGCAGCTGCTCGTGCCCTTGAGAATCGAGGTAGCTCACCTCGGTGATGGCGGGGACCTGGCGCAGCAGTCGGAAGTAGTCGGCGCGCCGCTGCTCCATGGCCGCGGCAGGCGCCACGATGGACGGCTGCGTGGTCCAGCTGATCTGGCGCTCCACTTCCTTGACGAAGAGCTCGATGCGCGTGGCCGCGCCCACCGCCTTCTCGCGTTGGAGCGTGACCAGCGCTTCCTTGTTTTCCTGGTAGGAGAAGTAGATCTCGAGCGCGCCGCTGGTGAAGAGGGCGCCGCTGACCAGGACCACGAAGAGAACCGCGTATTTGCGGAAGAGAGATCCCCGCCAGATCACCCGCCGATTATCCCACAGTGCTGCGGCTGGCTGCTCAGCCCTTGGAGGACTCCGCGAGGAGGCGGCGCTCGGCTTCGGCCTGCTCAAGCCAGTAGCGCATGTCCATCTCACTGAAGAGGGCGACGGCCTGCTCGAGGTGCGAGTGGGCGCGAGTGTCACCTGCTTGACGCGCCACCTGGGCGAGGGCGAGCTGGCAGCGCCCCAGCAAGGGCCTCAGCCCCAGCTCCTCGGCGATGCGCGCCGCTCGCTCCGCGTCCGCTCGCGCTCCCGGCAGATCGGGCGCGGCTGCGGAGACCCGCACCGCGCTCTGGATGCGGAGGCCCTCGGCCTCCAGCCAGCGCTGGCGGTGCGCCCGGGCCATCCCGAAACCGCGGGCGAGCTCGCGGACGGCGTCCGCCCAACGCCCCGCGAGGAGATAGCTCTCGGCAAGGGCGGTCACATTCCACGCGTGGGTGGGCATGAGTCGGAGCGCGCCCGATTGCGTGGAGGCTTCCTCGAGGAGCGCGACGGCCTCGGGGACGCGGCCGGAGAGGGCGTAGGCGTGGCCGAGGTCGCTCGATACGAGGAGGAAGAGCGGCGCGAAGTTGGAGCGACGGCAGATCCCAAGGCACCTCGTGAGCCAGCCGATGGCCGTGGGGAAGTCGCCCTGCATGAGGGCGGGGCGCGCCGCGCCCGAGTAGGTCATGGCCAGGGTAAGGTCGTGCTGGCTCGCCTCGGCGAGGCGCACGGCTTCCTTGGCATGCGCGCTGCTCTCCGCGAACTCGCCGAGCGGGGCGAGACACCACGCCATCCATGCGCGGTTGGCCGCCGTGCGCATTCCCGCCGAGACTGAACGGCGGCGAGGCGACTCCGTCTCCCTCCTCTCCAAGTGCCGGCCGAAGGCCTCGACGGCGCGTCGGTATTCGCCGAGGCTCGCGTAGGCCTGGCCCAGGCGCTGGGTCGCTAGCGACTCGAGGGCGCGGTCGTGGAGGGTCTGCGCGATGCTCATGGCACGCAAGCCCGACTCCACGGCCCGTTCGGGCTGGCCCGTCCACCAGTAGCACTGGGTCATGTAGGCCGCGACCTGCCCGAGCCGACGCTGGTCGTGGAGCTGCTCCGCCTGCGTCTCCGCCTCCTTGAGCATGTCGGCCATGCGCCCCACGTCGCCCAAGGGGATGAGGGCGTTGTGGAGATCGAAGCGGAGATCTACGGCTAGTTCGCTGCGCTCGCGCCCCTCGGGCAGCGCGTCGAGGGCGCCCAAGGCCTGCTCGAAGCATGTGACCGCCTCGCGATAGGCGCTGCGCGCCGCCGCCTTGGCCCCCGCGCGACGGTAGAACTCCGCCGCCTTCTCCCACAACCCGCCCTGGAGCGCGTGGTAGGCCAGGCGCTCGATTTGCTCGGCCAGCCGTCCCGGCGTCATGTGCTCGATGACGGAGACGAGCTTGGCGTGGAGCGCGCGCCGCTGATCGTGGAGGAGAGCGCCGTAGGCAACCTCGTGGGTGAGAGCGTGTTTGAACGTGTACTCGAGATCGGGGAAGAGGCTCGTCTCGTAGACGAACTCCGCCGACTGCAGCTGCGCGAGGCCACGCCGCAGCTCCTCCTCCGACATCTCCCCGAGGGCCTGGAGGAGGGAGAGCGGCACGTCCTTTCCGATGACGGAGGCGGATTGGAGCAGCTGCTTCTCGTTGACAGGGAGCCGATCGATGCGGGCGGCGAGGATGGCCTGCACGGTGGCCGGCACCTGGATCGAGTCCACCGGCCCCGACACCTCGTAGCGCCCGCGCTCGCCGGCGAGGACTCCCGTCTCCACCAGGGCGCGCACGCTCTCCTCCAGGAAGAAGGGATTGCCGCCCGTCCGCTCGATGAGGAGCTGCTTGAGGGTGTCTAGGCTGACGTCATCGCCCAGGAGGGCGTCCAGGAGCGCGGCGGCGCCCTCGGGCTGCAGCGTGTTGAGCCGGATCCGCGCGTAGTACGTCTTGGCGCCCCAGCCGTGGCTGTACTCCGGGCGGTAGTTGACGAGGAGCGCGAGGCGCGCGCGGGGCAGGCTCTCCACCAGGCTGTCGAGGAGGGCCTGCGTCTCGTTGTCCACCCACTGGAGATCCTCGAAGGCCAGAAGTACGGGCTGAAGCTGGCTCTCACGGACGAGGACGGCTTTTATGCCGTCCAAAGTGCGCAGGCGGCGCTGGGACGGATCGAGGCTCTGCCAGCGCGGCTCCTCCACCGGCACATCGAGCAGCGCGAGGAGCGGAGCCAGCGTCGCCTCTCGTGCAGGATCGAGGGCGAGGAGCTTGCCCGTGACCTTTTCGCGGATCTGCTTGCTCGCGTCGCGCGCGTCGATCTGGAAGTAGCCCTTGAGGAGATCGGCCAGGGGCAGGTACGGCGTGGCCTTCCCGTAGGACAGCGCGCGGCCTTCGAGCACGAGCCAGCCGGACTGCGGCACGGTGTGGATGAGCTCGTGGAAGAGACGCGACTTGCCCACCCCCGGCTCGCCCACCACCGCCACCACCTGGCCTCGACCAACGCTCGCGCGCTCGAGCGCGGCACGGAGCTGGTCGAGCTCGGGAATGCGTCCCACGAAGCGTGAGAGCCCGCGCCGCGCCGCGGCCTGAAGCCGTGAGCGGGCCCAGCCGGGGCCGGCGATCTCCCACACCTCGAGGGACGACTCCAGTCCCTTCACGGGCATGGGGCCGAGAGAGCGCGCCTCCACCCAGCCTTCGGCGAGGCTCAAGGTCGCTCCCGTGGTGAGGACGGTGCCCGGGGCGGCCATCTGCTCCATGCGCGCGGCGAGGTGAGTAGTCTGCCCCACCGCGGTGTAGTCCATGTGGAGATCGCTGCCGATGGAGCGCACCACGACCTCGCCCGAGTTGAGACCGACGCGGATCTGGATGGGGATGCCCTCGGCGCGACGCACCTCGTCCGCATAGCGGCGCACCGCCTCCTGCATGCGGAGCGCCGCGAAGCACGCGCGCACCGCGTGGTCCTCATGGGCGAGGGGCGCACCGAAGAGGGCCATGATGCCGTCGCCCATCACCTGGTTCACCGTGCCCTCGTAGTGGTGCACGGCGTTCATCATGTGCTCGAGAACGGGATCGAGGAGCTTGCGCGTCTGCTCGGGATCGCGATCAGCCATGAGCTCCATGGAGCTCTTGAGGTCGGCGAAAAGCACCGTCACCTGCTTGCGCTCGCCCTCGATGGCCGGACGGGCGGTGAGGATCTTCTCCGCGAGGTGCCGCGGGGTGTACGCCTCGGGAGAGGCGAAGCGCGGCTGGGTGGGCCGCGGCGTGTCCACCGCGAGCCCGCATTGCCCGCAGAAGCGGACGCCCTCGACGAGGTCGGCGCCGCAGCTCCCACATTGCCGGACAAGACGTGCCCCGCACTGGGTGCAGAAGCGGGAGGCGTCGGCGTTCTCACACCGGCACCGCGGACAATGCATGGCGACCTCTCGTGAGGGACGCCGCGGAAGTGCGGACGGCCGCGACGAGAGTAGCGCCGCCAGTGAGGAAGGGTCAACAATCTTGACACCCTGCGGCCCCTCGTCTAACGTCTGCGCGATGCCCGGCCCGAAGCGCGTTCCGTATGCGGTTCGCCTCCTTCGCGCGCACGTCACCGGTCCCGCCGCTCCCGCCTTCGACCTCACGGAGCCCGACGGCGAGCGGCATCGCGTGGGCGCCGCGTCCGCGGCGCCCTCCTTCATCCTCCATCTCCGTACGGAGCGGGCGTGGAGCGCCCTCGGCTCGCTCGACGAGACGCGCATCGCCGAGGCCTATCTGGATGGCGACATCGACTTCGAGGGGAGCATGCTCGCCGCGCTCGATTTGCGCGGCTTCCTCGCCGACCGGCATCCCCTCGCCTCCCTCTGGCGCTTCATCCAGCCGTGGCTCTACGGCGAGGTGGGCGCGGACAAGAGCTGGGTCCCCCAGCACTACGACTACGGCAACGAGTTCTACTTCGCGTTCCTCGACCGCAAGTTCCGCCTCTACTCGCAGGCCGTGTACACGAGCGAGGAGGAAACGCTGGAACAGGCTGCGCAGCGCAAGCTCGACTACGTGATAGAGGCCTGCCGCCTCCGCTCCGGCTCGCGCGTGCTCGACGTGGGCGGGGGGTGGGGCTCCTTCGCCGGTTACGCGGGCTCGCGCGGCGTCGACGTGACCATGCTCACCATCTCGCGCGAGCAGTTCGCCTTCCTCTCCGAGTGGTGCGCCACCCACACCCTTCCCGCGCGCCTCTCCGTGGTGTACGAGAGCATCTTCGCCTACGCGCCGAGGGTGCGATACGACGCGGTGGTGCTGTGCGGGGTGATGGAGCACCTCCCCGACTACTCTGCCCTGTTCGAGAAGTTCGACACGCTCCTCGAGCCGGGAGGGCGTCTCTACATGGACTTCGCGGCAGGTCGGAAGAAGTTCGACGTGAGCGCCTTCACCTATCGCTACGTGTTCCCCGGCGATCACACCCCGGTGGTGCTCCCCGAGCTCTACGCCGCGGCCAACCGAACCGCCCTCGAGCCGGTGGCCCTGCACAACGACCGGCACAGCTACTACCTGACGCTCCAGGCGTGGGCGCGCAACCTCGAGGCAGCCCGGGGCGAATTGGTCGAGCGCTACGGCGAGCGCGTGTTCCGGCTCTTTCACCTCTACCTGTGGGCAGGGGCGCATCTCCACCGCGACGGCGGGCTGGAGGCCTACCGCCTCGTGTTCCAGAAGGGAAAAAATCTTCCGTCGAGCGCGCTCGGGCTCGGCGCATCCAGCATGGCGCCCGCGTAGACGGTATACTGTCCGGCATGCGAGTGCTCCTCGTACATCCCAGCGCGCTGATGTACTCCGAGCTGTATCTGCGTCTCGAGCCCATTGGACTCGAGCGCGTGGCCGCGGCCCTCCGCGCGGCCGGGCACGACGTGCGCGTGCTCGATCTGCAGATCTTCACCCACGACGACTATCGCGCCGAGCTCGCGGCCTTCCGTCCCCAGGCCGTGGGCTTCTCCATGAACTATCTCGCCAATGCTCCGGAGATTATCGATCTCGCCAAGGAGACCAAGCAGCGTCTTCCCGACTGCTTCTTCATGATCGGCGGCCATAGCGGATCGTTCGTTGCCGAGGAGCTTCTCGAGCACGGCGGAGGCGCCATCGACTGCGTGGTCCGCGGCGAGGGCGAGGTCATCGCCCCCCGGGTGCTCGAAGCGATCGGCGATCCCAAGCTCTGCACCCTGCCCGGCGTGGTCACCGCACAGGGCCAGGGCCCGTCGCCAACCCTCCTGGACGACCTCGACCGTTTCCTCCCCGCACGCGATCTAACTCGCCGTCGACACAAATATTTTATAGGTGTGCTCGATCCCTGCGCCTCCGCCGAACTGACGCGCGGCTGCCCCTGGGACTGCTCCTTCTGCAGCGCGTGGACCTTCTACGGGCGGAGCTACCGGAAATCCTCTCCCCTGAAGGCCGCCGAGGATCTCGCGGCCATCCGCGAGCCCAACGTCTTCCTGGTGGACGATGTGGCGTTCATCCATCCCGAGCACGGCTTCGCCATCGGGGAGGAGCTCGAACGGCGGAAGGTGAAGAAGGAGTACTACCTCGAGACCCGCTGCGACGTACTCATCAAGAACCGCGACCTCTTCGCCTACTGGAAAAAACTCGGGCTCTTCTACATGTTTCTGGGGCTGGAGGCCCTCGACGAGGAAGCCCTCAAGCTTCATCGCAAGCGCGTCACCACCGAGGAGAACTTCGAGGCCCTCGCCATCGCGCGCGAGCTCGGGCTCGTGGTCGCCGTCAATATCATCGCGGACTGTGACTGGGACGAGCGGCGCTTCCAAGTCGTGCGCGAGTGGGCCATGACGGTGCCGGAGGTCGTGCACCTCACGGTGGCCACTCCCTATCCGGGCACGGAGATCTGGTTCACGGAGTCGCGGCGCCTCACGACGCGCGACTACCGTCTCTTCGACGTGGCCCACGCGGTGCTGCCCACGCGCATGCCGCTCGACAAGTTCTACGCGGAGCTCGTCAAGACCCAGGACATTCTCAACCGCAAGCACCTGGGCTGGGGCGCGGTCGCCCGTTACGGCTTCCCCGCGGTGCGCGCGCTCATGCGTGGGCAGACCAACTACGTGAGCATGCTCTGGAAGTTCGCCACCGTGGTGAACAAGAACCGACAGTACGCCGATCACCAGCAGCCGGTGAAGTACGAGATGCGTCCGCCCAAACCCGCCGTCGCCAAGCCGAACCCGGCCGAGCTCTTCATTCACCTCCCCGCCAAGCTCCAGAAGTCTGCCGCGGCGGGCGGCGCCCCCCTCGGCTAGCTCCCCCTCACCCTCCGCCGGGCGAGAGCTGGCGGAGCAGGAACTCGGCGAGTCGGCTCCGCAGCTCCGGGGGCATCTCGACCCGCTCGGTCTCCGCGATGAGCTCGCGCGTGCGTCTGTACGTGGCGAGATAGGCCTGGCAGGGGTCACACTCGGCCAGGTGCCGCTCGAGCTCGGCCAGCTGGGAGGGGCCGAGGGCAGCCTCGAGGAAGTCGCCGAGGAGTGCGATGGCCTCCCGGCAGTTGAGCTTCCCGTCGACGGTTCCGTCCCTGGCCATGGTCGTGCCCGTTAGACACGCAGAAGCACCCGAGAGGTTCACATCCTCGCTACGAACATGGGGCGAGGGCCCGGTAGAATGCCGGGCCATGGTGGTGCGCCGACCGGCAGGGAGCGGAAGCGAGGCTTCGCGCGTTGCACCGTTCAGAGGCCGGGAACGGCCGCGTCCCTCCTCCCACTTGGACGGGCCCGGGAGGGCCCTGGAGCCATAACATGGACACCGCCTCCGAGACGGTTCTCGTCGAACGCCTGCGCGAGGGCGACGCCTCCGCCCTCGAGGCCCTGATGGAGCGCTACGCCTCGCGTATCTTCCGGATCGCCCGCGGCATCGCCCGCACGGATGCCGATGCGGAGGAGGTGGTGCAGGATGTCTTCCTCACCCTCGCCCGCAAGATCGAGGGCTTCGAGGGCCGCGCCCAGCTCAGCACCTGGATCCACCGAGTGGCGACC
>DATGCY010000588.1:0-8492 GCA_035311385.1 Candidatus Methylomirabilota bacterium | reverse complement strand
GCGATCCCGCGGCAGACCTGCGGAAGGCCAGCGAGGCGACCCGAGGCCTGCAGAAATACATGCCGGGCTTCCAGAAGGTGCTCCTCGACTATCCGAAGGCGACGCTGCCTGGTATGCAGGAGAAGTTTTTCTGGCTCAAGTCGCTCATCCACGACGAGATGACCTATGTCCTTGCGCACGTTCTGGTGGCCGCCGATGGCCCGGCCCGCGTGATCGCGCGGCGCGAATACTACGTCAGCACCGGCTACAACGCCGAGCAGACCGTCGGCGGCTTCCTGCCCGTCAAGGATGGCACGGTGGTCATCACCTCGATCCACGCCTTCACCGATCAGGTCACAGGAATGGGGGGGGGCATGAAGCGCGGCATCGGCAGCAAGGTGATGGCGAGCAAGATGAAGGACATCTACGAGGCGGCCCGAAAAAGGAGCCAGACGCTGCGTTGATCACGAACCTGACCCACCGCGCGCGCCCGGGACGTCTCACACGGGGACTCGTGTGGTCGATGCTCTCGCTCGCTCTCCTGTCGGCCGGCTGTAGCGAGAAATGGGACATGACGAAGCAGCCGGTGCGGGACGAGGAGCTGGACACGGCGTTTTTCTCTGGGCTCGACTCCAAGGAGGTCGCGGATGTGCCGGAGCCGGCGAGCCTCCGTCCCTGCTGCATCTTCGGGACCGAGGTCGGGGCCCAGGTACGGTCGGTGCCCGTGCCCTTCTACGAGATCTCCAACATCGTGGACCTCGATAGCCTGGGGACCCATCAGTACAACAAGGGAGCGGTGGCCCTCGTCCCCCGCGGGGGCCAGCGCGTGGTGTCCGATGAAGAGTCGGGCATCCTCTACACGTGTCGCGGCGGATTCATCGATATCTCCCACGTGCGGGACAACGCCGACCGCACGCTCTATCTCGCCTCGCAGATCGCGCGCCACTCGGCCACGGGGGGCGTCATTCCCATCGCCGGCGAGGGGGCGACCCGCCGCATCGTCCTCAAGCCGCTCGACGCGCGCCTGGTGCACGAGTACGGCCTGCGGGAGGTGGTGACGAGCCTCGCGGAGTGGCTCGACTTCCAGGCATCGATCTGGCACGAGATCGCGACCTGGTACGGCTGGGCGTCCACCCGATTCTCCGAGCGGCCCTCGGCCTTTTCACCGGAGGACATGTACTCGAACGTGGTGGGCTTGAAGATCGCGGGCGTGATCCTTCGCCGCCACCAGGCGACCAGTGAGCTCGAATACAACCAGGCGGTCACCGCGCTGCTCCGGGATGCGCTCAAGAAGCTGGGCCCCTTGCCCCGGGCGGCGACCCGGCGAGCCTTCGAGTACACCGACGGGATCTGGTGGGATTCCACCAAGCGCGTTCCGGACAATCAGCTCGTGCGGCACCGGAACTTCGATGTCGGGCCCAAGATCTATCCCTGGAAGCTCTCGGATGCCAAGAGCTTCTCCGACCTCCACGCGGCGCAGCAGGAATTCGATCGCTACTGCCAGGGCGACTGGAAGCCGCTGGGGTTGACCGTGCGCGACCGCCTCGGCAAGGTGCCTTTCCAGAAGATGGCGACGCTGGAGGTCGTGCCGGAGGAGGTGCTGGTGAGGAACGGGTTCCCGTTTCCCAAGCCCGGCCGTACCATGGTGACGCCGGCGGATTTTCCCGGCATCATCGCGGCCATCCAGCGGGCGGCGGAGATCGAGCTAGGGTCCGGGGTGGGCTCGCCCGTGGCCAGGGCCACCGAGACATCGCGCTATCATCAGTAGCGGACACCCGCTCGTCGCCGCTACGTCTCGCGCTCCACGGGCACGCGGCGATGCGGAAACTCGAAGAGCTGGCACTCTCGGCGCTCGAGGTCCAGAGAGGCGTACATCCGCCGGCGGACACAGTCTCCCGTGTTGATGTAGATGCCGCCTCCACGGAGCTCTACGTGACGTTCGACGTGGGTGTGGCCGAAGACCACGACGTGGTAGCCCCCGCGCAGGAGACGGCGGGCGGCCTCCAGGTGAGCGGAACCGCCGTCCTTCATGTTGATCTCGTAGTCCATCCGGTAGCTGTACCGGTAGAGGCCGGGGAGCCCCATGCGCTTGAGGCGATAGCCGAACCACATGTAGAGCTCGACGAGGCGGATACGGAGCGGACTCTGGTAGGCCGGCTCGTTCTCGTGTCCGTGGGAGAGCAGGATCCGGAAGCTTTCACTCCCGCGCTCCGTCCGGGACGGAATGCCCCGCGTCCGCCGCACGACCATGTCGTGGTTCCCCGAGAGCACGGTGTACTTGGCCAAGCGGAACCGACGGGTGATCTCCTGATACTGCCGGTCGCACCGCTCGTATTCGGCGAGGGCTTTCCACGGCAGCGCCGGAAAGTAGCACTCGAACACGTCCCCGAGCAGGATGATCTCGTCGTGCTCGCGCTCGAGATGGTCGAGGAACTCCACGAACCCGTCGGCGGAGAAGTCTTCGGAGCCGATGTGGAGGTCCGAGATGACCGCGATCCGCATGGGCTACCATACTCCGGTCCGCCCGTTCGCGCCGGGCATCAGCCATAGAACGGCCAAGGCACTCGGGCTCCGCGTCCCCTCGGTCACTGCTACGGCAGGCTGACAAGCTGCTGCCGTGAGCAGACTGTACGAGGCGGCCATTGCCCAACTCCGATCCACCCTCTGCCTCGCCGAGCCTGTCGATCTCGAGGGGCCCCGTTCGTTTATGGGGGGAGAGACCAAGCCAGGGAGGCGGACGATGGGAGCCAGGGGAGAGTCGCTCGCCCGGGAGTTCGAGGCCAAGGTTGAGGCGGCCACCGCTCTTCTCGAGTCACTGACCGCGGCCGACTGGAGGAAGACGACGGCCGCCGAGAAGTGGACGGTCGCCGTGACCGCGCACCACATCGCCAGCAGCTATGAGTCGGCGACCCGGATCATCGAGACCATCGCGGCCGGCCAGAGCCTGCCCCACTTTACCCGGGAGATTCTCGACGAGAGGAACGGCCAGCATGCCAGGGAGTTCGCCGGCTGCACGAAGGCGGAGACGATCGAGCTCCACCAGCGGGGGGCCGCCGTGGCTGCCTCCGCCGTGCGTCGCCTGTCCGATGCCGAGCTCGCGAGGACGGGCACCGTGTTCGCGGGGATGCCGCCCGTGAGCGTCGAGGAGCTGGTCACGCGCATCCTCCTCGCCCACATCGACTCGCACTTCGGCAGCATCCGGAGAACGATCGACCACTGATTCACTTCGTGAGCGGGGTGCCTCAGTCGTTGCGCGACGTGGACCTTTCGGACTCTCCTCGTCGAAGCTCGGTCAGCGCCCTCCGCACCCGGTCTGGCGGGGACCGCCCGCGAACTAAGCACAAAGTGGTTTGACCTTCCGCGTAGAATGAAGGAAAAACTCATGGGGGGAGGTTCATGCGCTCGACTCCGCATATTGTCGTGTCGTTGACGCTCATCGCGGGCTTGCTCGTCAGTTGCACCACCGCGCCGTCGACTCCAGGAGACCGGGACGTGCTGCTCCAGCGGGCTACCACCGTGATGAGTGAGATGAACAAGGACGACCCGGGGCTGGATGAGCTGACCCGAAAGGCCTACGGCTATGCCGTGTTTCCCGAGATCGCCAAGGGCGGGCTGGTCTTCGGGGGCGGCTATGGACGTGGGGTCGTGTACGAGCAGGCCCAGATCATTGGGTACGCCGACCTGAGCCAAGCGTCCTTCGGTCTCCAGATGGGAGGCCAGACCTACAGTGAGATCATCGTGTTCGAGAACAAGGCGGCCCTGGACCTTCTGAAGCAGGGCCGACTCGAGTTCGCAGCCGACGCCTCGGCGGTCATCCTCAAGACCGGCGCTGCCGCGAACGCGCGCTTTGTGGACGGGTTCGCGGTGTTCGTGAGGCCTATCGGCGGCGCGATGGTGGAAGCCGCCATCGGAGGCCAGCAGGTGACGTTCGCTCCGAAGTAGCCGGCCGCGGGGAGGGTCGTCTATTCCCTCACAGGGAATTGATGGCCGGCGGAGCCTCCGGCAGCATGCAGGGAAAGGAGATCTCCCCATGCTGCGAATCGCGTTCGTGGGTGCCTTGGCGTCGAGCTTCGCTGATCGGATACGGGCGCACCTCGCCCTTCCCTGCGACTTCGTGCATGCCGACGAACGGAGCGCGCCCGATGTGCTTCCCGAGGCCGACGTCGTCGTCACCCTCGTGTTCACGAAGGAGATGGGCAGGGCGGCCGGGCGCCTCCGACTCGTCCAAGTGCCGGGCGCCGGCCTGGACCGGATCGACCGTGCCGCGATGCCGCCCGGCTCGTCACTCGCCACGGTGCACGGGCACGAGACGGGCATCGCCGAGTATGTGCTCGGCGCCATGATCGCCCTGAGCCGCGACTTCCACCGGGTGGACGCGAGCCTCCGCGCGGGCCGCTGGGAGAGCCAGTGGGCCCCGGGCGTGCCTCCGCCGCCCGTGTGGCCCGAGCTCGCGGGCCGCACACTCGGCATTCTCGGCTACGGCGGCATTGGCCAGGCGCTGGCCCGGCGCGCCCGCGCGTTCGACATGCGCGTCTGCGCCATCCGGCGCGACGTGGGGCGGTCGACGGGAGACGACCTGGCCTTGCTGGGCGGCATGGAGCAGTTGCCCGCCGTGCTGCGGCAAGCTGACTACCTCGCAATCTCCTTGCCGCTCACCGAGGAGACGCGAGGGCTCATCGGGGATGCAGAGCTCCGGCTCATGAAGCCGACGGCCATCGTGGTGAACGTCGCGCGCGCCCAGATCCTGGACGAGGATGCTCTGTATGCGGCGCTCGCCGAGAGGAGAATTGCCGGCGCCGCCCTCGACGTCTGGTATCGCTACCCGACGGAGCCGGGTTCGCTCCTGCCCTCCCGACGGGCCTTCCACGAGCTGCCCAACGTGCTCATGACTCCGCACGTGTCCGGTTGGACGGACGGGATGCTGGAGGCGCGGGCCACGCTCATCGCGGAGAACATCCGCCGGACGGCCGGCGGAGAGCGGCCCGAGAACATGGTGCCCCGTGCCTCCGTCGGCTAGACTCCGGGACGAGCCTGTCATGAGAGAGCGCGCCAAGCCCAGGCCCGGCCTCACGCCCAGGGACGAAGCGACGAGCAGCTTCGGATCCGGCCTGCGCTGGTGGCGCGAGCGCCGAGGATTCTCGCAGCTCGACCTGGCGGGCGCCGCGGAGACCACGCAGCGACACGTGAGCTTTCTCGAGTCCGGACGGGCCGGCCCCAGCCCGGAGATGATCCTGCGGCTCGCCACGGTGCTGGACATCCCCCTTCGCCAGCAGAACGCGCTGCTCCTCGCCGCGGGCTTCGCGCCAGCGTGGCGCGAGAGCGATCTCTCCGCGCCCGAGCTCGCGCAGGTGAGTGGCGCGCTCGACTACATGCTGGCGCAGCAGGAGCCGTACCCGGCGTTCGTGGTGGATCGGCGGTGGAATCTCCTGAGGGCTAACGCGGGCGCGGGGCGCTTCGTCGAGTTCCTCACGGGGCCGACGCCAGCGTCCGCGGAGCCGGTCAACCTCGCCGTCGCGCTGGTGTCGCCCGAGGGGCTGCGCCCCTTCATCGTGAACTGGGAGGAGGTCGCCCTGTACTTCCTCCGCGGCGTGCAGGCCGACGCCATCGCGGATGGCACGCGTCAGACCGCCGAGCTCCTGACGCGCCTGCTCGCCTTCCCCGGCCTTCCCGCGCTCTCCCAGAGCCCGCCGCCGGGAGAGATGCGGGCCCCCGTCCTCATCATCCACTTCCGGAGCAAGGAGACGTCGCTCCGCCTCTTCACGACCATCGCCACCCTGGGCACCCCTCACGACGTGACCCTGCAGGAGATCCGCGTCGAGTGCTTCTTTCCCATGGACGACCACACCGCACAGATGTTCCGGGACTGGGCCGGCGGCGCGGACGGCAGCTAGGAGGCGCATGACCATGGACGGCGAATCTCGAGTCCTCGGAGCGTGTCCGATGGACTGTCCGGACACGTGCAGCTGGATCGTCACCGTCAAGGACGGCCGGGCGGTGAAGCTGGAGGGCGATCCCTCGCATCCCTTCACTCGCGGCGTCCTCTGCAACAAGCTCGACGACTTCGTTGCCTACACGCAGTCTCCCGACCGCCTCCTGTACCCGATGCGGCGCGTCGGCCCGAAGGGCGCCGGCAACTTCGAGCGCATCACCTGGGACGAGGCGCTCGACGAGATCGCGGAGCGCTTCGGCCGCGTGATCCGCGAGTTCGGCGCGGAGGCCATCTGGCCGTACGTGGGCTCGGGCAGCATGGGACTGCTCCAGGGCGTGTACGGCGCGGGCCGCCGGCTCTGGAACGTGCTCGGCGCCTCGCGCCATCTCATGACCATCTGCACGATCGCGGGCGGGGTGGGCACCGGCTACACCCTCGGGGACAACCGCGTCGGCATGGATCCGGAGACCCTGCGCGCCTCGAAGCTCATCATCCTGTGGGGCAGCAACACGCTGACCACCAACCATCACCTCTGGCGCTCCATCACGACGGCCCGACGGAATGGCGCGTATCTGGTGGTGATCGACCCGACCCGCACGCGCACCGCCGACGCCGCGGATAGCCACCTCGCGCTTGTCCCGGGGACGGACGCCGCCCTCGCCCTCGGGCTCCTCCACGTCGTGCTGAGCGAGGGCGCGGAGGATCGCGAGTTCATCGACCGCCATACCTTCGGCTGGGAGGCGTTTCGTTCGCGCATCCTCGACTACCCGCCAGCGCGCGTCGCCGAGATCTGTGGCCTTCCCGTCGAGGCCATCGTGGAGCTTGGAAAGCGCATCGCTCACACGCGTCCCACGGGCATCCGGGTGACCATGGGGCTCCAGCGACACGGTGGCGGCGGCATGGCCGTGCGCACCATCACCTGCATCGCGGGCGTGACGGGCGACTGGCGGTATGCAGGCGGCGGCGTCGGCTACGACACCCGCGGCTTCTTCGGGGTGAACTGGCCTGCGCTGTATCGGGACGATCTGCAGAAGAGCCCCACGCGCGCCTTGAGCATGACCCGTCTCGGCGAGGGTCTCCTCGAGGTCGCGGACCCTCCCGTCAAGGCCTTGTTCGTCTACGCGAGCAATCCCATCGCCAGCGTGCCGCACCAGACGAAGATCCGCCGGGGGCTGGCGCGGCCCGATCTCTTCACGGTGGTGGTCGAGCACTTTCGCACGGACACCGTGGCATACGCGGACATCGTGCTACCCACCACCATGCAGCTCGAGCACGCGGACATCCAGATCTCGTACGGGCATCTGTACGTGTCGTGGAACGAGCCCGCGGTGGCGCCGCCCGGGGAGTGTCTCGCCACCACGGAGATCTTCCGGCGCCTCGCGAGACGCCTCGGGCTGGATGCGCCCTGCCTCTACGACAGCGACGAGGAGATGGCACGCCAGCTCCTCGACTCGAATCACCCCTCGCTCCGCGGCATCACCTTCGACGCGCTGCGGAAACAGGGATGGATGCGGCTCGCCGTCCCGGAGCCGTTCGTCCCGTTCGCCGACGGCTTCCCAACGCCGTCAGGGAAGCTCGAGTTCTACACCGCGCGCATGGGCGACGCAGGGCTCGATCCACTCGCCGGCTACACGCCGCCCTACGAGGCGGCCCAGCGCGGCACGCCGCTGGCCGCCCGCTACCCGCTGGCCCTCATCGCCGGCGCGGATCACTACTTTCTCAACTCCGTGTTCGCGAACGTTCCCGCACAAACACGACGCTCGGGGGTGGCGACGATCCGCATCCATCCCGAGGACGCCGCGCCCCGCCGGCTCGAGTCCGGTTGCGAGGCCCGCGTCTTCAATGACCGGGGCGCCTTCGTCGCGCAGGTAGAAGTGACCCCGCGGGTGCGTCCGGGGGTGATCGCCGGCACCAAGGGGCGCTGGCCGGGGTCGACCAAGGACGGGGCGAACGCCAACGCCACCGTGGACGAGCGCGATTCCGACATGGGCGGGGGAGCGGTCTTCCACGACAACCGCGTGGAGGTGGAGCGACTCTAATCGGCCGGGCTCAGGTGCTCTGGTCACCCTCACGCTGACTGCGCAGGAAGTCCTCCACGTCCTTCATCAGCTTGTTCGAGTCGATCTCCCCGCTGGGGAGCGGCGGCTGTTCCTTGCCGGCCGCCGCGTCGTATTCCTGCTCCAGCTGCCTCACGTGCTCTCGCGTGGCGCGATTGCGTGCCACCGCCTTGTCGCATTCGGTCCGGAACTCCTGAATGGGCTCGGCCAGGCGCGAGGTGTCCAGGCTCAGGTGCAGCAGCCGGGCGACGTAGCCCACGAGCGCTTCGATGGCCGCGGGATTCTCCGTGTCTTGCAGGTAGTGCGGAGCCTGGCCCATGAAGCCCAGATGCGACATGCCCCGGCGCTCCGCCGCGTCCAGGACGATCGTGGAGATGCCCGTGGGGCCTTCGTAGGTCGGCGGGCGAAAGATGCCCCAGGCTTCGAGGAGCGATCGCCACACGGGATCGGTACAGCGCCCCGTGACGGGCACGGGACGCGTGTGAGGCGTGCCCGCGAGGAGCGTGCCCAGCGAGACGATCCGCCGC
>DATGCY010000587.1:0-17965 GCA_035311385.1 Candidatus Methylomirabilota bacterium | reverse complement strand
GTCAACGCGGGGAAGGCGCGCTCCAAGGGCGTGGAGTCGAGCGCGGAGTTCGACCTCCTCCCCAACCTCGTGCTCTCGATGACCTATACGTACACCGACACCGACAATCTCTCCACGGGCCGGCCACTGCCCCGCATCCCGCGCAATGCGGGCAGCGCAGGACTAACCTGGGAGCCGATGCGTCGCCTCTCCCTCTTCACCCAGGTCTATGCGATCAGCAACCAGTTCGACAGCTTCGGAGACGTCTACAACAGCGGCCACACGCGCTGGGACGCAGGTGGCACCTACCGCCTCCTCGAGAAGCTCGGGTGGGTGCACGGGCTCGACCTCGTCGCCCGCGCCCAGAACATCCTCAACGAGTCGTACGCCGAGGTGCGCGGCTTTCCCGCGCTCGGCGCCAACTTCCTCATCGGCCTTCGGGCCTCCTACTGAGGCCACCCCATGATCGAAGGTCTCGCGGTATGGATCGGACCGGAGGCGGTGCTCCTCACCTCGGCGTGCCCGCTGACCACGCTCTCCTCCGCGGTGTGCGGGGGAGGGCTGGTCAGCGCGCGGGCCATCGTGAACCTGCACGTGGCCCTCGACGATCCGTGCACCGATCCGCCGTCGATGTTCGGGGCGTATGTGCGGGCCCAGGATGCGCCCGAGCCCTATGTCGGCCTCCTCACCGGCGCGTGGACGGAGCGCGCCACGGTGGGCGAGGAGCACGGCGCGGGCATCCGTACCATCGCGGTGGCCACGGTGGGATTGAGCAATCGCGTGGCCGCGGGGCGCGCGCCGGTCACGGAGTGGACGCACGGTACCATCAACACCATCGTGGTGGTCGACGCCAATCCGGAGCCCGCCGCGCTCGTGAACGCCATCGTCACCGCCACGGAGGTCAAGGCCCTCGTGCTGCAGGATCACGACGTCCACGACGCCACGGGCCGCGCGGTGAGCGGCACGTCGAGTGATGCCATCGTGATCGCCGCCACCGGACGCGGCCCGCGGGTTCGCTTCGGCGGCCCCGTGAGCGAGCTCGGGTGGAGCGTAGCGCGGGCCGCCGGTGTCGCGCTGGAGGCGGGCATCCGGGGCTGGCTGGAGCGGAATCCGTGAGTCACTGGCGTCGGCTGCTCGCCTTCGGCGGCTCGGTGGCACTCCACACGGCCGCGCTCGGCGCCATCCTGCTCCTGGCCATGAGCCTCCGCCAGCCCGAGCCGCTGTTCGTCGACCTCACCGCGGGCGCCATCGCAGGCGACGAGGGCCACGGCTCTGGGGGCGGGTCAGCATCATCGCCTCCGCTTCCGCATCCGAAGAGCGCGACGCCTCCCTCCCAGCATGAAGCTCGACGTGCGAGCGCACCACCGGCGCCCCCGGTGCCCGCGCCGACAGAATCTCGCCCCGTGGATGTCGCGCCGATGCCCGCGCCGGCGCCGCCACCACCGTCACGTGAGGCGGCCGCTCCCGAGGCTCCAGCAAGCGCCGCGTCCTCGCCCGCCGGCGGAGCGGAGCGGGCGACATCGACAGCACCGGCTCGAACGGAGAATGGAGCCGGGCAGGGAGTGGCGAGCGACGCGCCGGCCGGCACGGGACAAGCGAGGGGCGCGGGCGGTGGATCGCGGCTCGCCCTGGCCGGTCCGGGCGCGGGGCGCAACGACGTGCCTCCGGAGTTCGGGCCGTATCTGGCGAGCCTCCGACGCCGCATCCAAGAGCTGGTCGTCTATCCACTCGCGGCTCGTCGGCAGGGGCTCGCCGGACGCGTCGAGGTCGAGGTGGTCCTCGAACCCACCGGCCGCGTGCGCGACGTGACCATGGTCGCCTCGTCCACGCATCCGATGCTCGACGATGCCGCGCTGGAAGCGGTCCGATCCCTCCCGCCGGTCCCGCTGCCCGAGAACCTGCCGCGACGCCCGCTCCGCGTGCGGCTGCCCATCGTTTTCGATCTCCGTTAGCGCGCGATCGAGGTGCCTTTCGTGCTTTCGCTCCCAAGGACATGCCGCCGCTTCGAGCGCGGGCTTCGCCCGCGCCAGCTGCTTCACGGGGGGAGGCTTCGGAAGGGGGGCGGAGCCCCCCTCCGAACCATCTAGCACGCGTGGCTGTTCTGCTCCTGGCCGTGGCCCTCGACCTGGCGCTGGGAGATCCGCCCAATCGCTGGCATCCCGTGGCCTGGATCGGCTCGCTGATTTCTGGCGGGCGCCGACTGGCCGAGCGCATTCCCCCTCGCCTCCTCACCGCCTACGGCGCTGGGCTCATTCTCGCCGTGGCCGCCGTGACCCTGGCGGGAAGCCTGGCCGTGGTCGCCATGTCCCGGGCGATGCCGTGGCCGATCGGGTTGGTCCTCGAAGCTTGGCTCCTGAAGTTGACCTTCTCCCTCCGCGGCCTGATCAGCGCGGTGTGGGAGGCGCGCGATGCCCTCGCGGCCGCGGACCTCGGCAGCGCGCGCGCCGCCGTGGCGCGGCATCTCGTGAGCCGTCCCGTCGCGACGCTCGATGCCGGAGCGACGGCATCCGCCGCGGTCGAGTCACTGTCGGAAAATTTAACGGATAGCTGGGTGGCGCCGCTCTGCTTCTTCGTGGTGGGCGGTCTCCCCGCCGCCTTCGTCTACCGCGCCGTGAACACGGCGGATGCGATGATCGGTTATCGCGAGGGCCTGCTCGGAGAGCTGGGTTGGGCGACCGCGCGTCTCGATGATCTCCTCAACCTGCTCCCGTCGCGCCTGGGCGCGCTCGCTGTCGTGGCAGGCGCGGGGCTCACGCGAGAGTCGGCCACGGATGCCTGGCGAGCCTGGAGGCGCGACGGCCGGCTCACGGAAAGCCCGAACGCCGGCCAGACCATGGCGGCCATGGCGGGGGCGCTTCGCGTGACCCTCGAAAAGCACGAGCACTACCGCCTGGGCGCGGGCGCGCCGCCCGACGTGGCGGCCATCGATCGCAGCGTGCGCGTCTTCGCCGCCGCGGCGGGGCTCGGGCTCGTCGCTGCGCTCGTCGTGCTTCGCGCGTGGCGCTGAAGGGGCCCAACATCTTGGGGCATCGCGCGCCGAAGCCACCGCATCGCGCGTCGCGTTAACTCGATTTCCTCTCGCACCGCGTGGAATTCTTGCGGGCCGACAAAACGCGAGAGGTATCATGAGTCGGACGCCGCCACGAGCGGCGATTCGTCGCTTAACGAGCCAGAAATGCCGATCGCCATCACGGAGCTCTTGACCAGATCAGTGAAGGACGCCTTGGACAAAGCCGGGCTGCCCGCACTGGAGGACATCGCGTGGGAAGTGCCGCGCGAGGAGACGCACGGAGACTACGCGACGAATTCCGCCCTCGCCCTGGCCCGCGTCGCCAAGCAGTCGCCGCGGAAGATCGCCGATGCGATTCGCGCGAATTTCCCCCAGAGCCCGATGGTGGTGAAGCTCGAGGTGGCGGGACCGGGATTCCTGAATGTGTTCCTCTCCCCCGTGTGGTGCGCGGAGGCGCTCAAGGGCATCCTCGCCGACGGCCGCGCCTACGGGACGAGCCGGATGGGAGAGGGCACACGCATGCTCCTCGAGTTCGTGTCCGCCAACCCCACGGGTCCGCTCGTCATCGTCAACGCGCGGGCGGCGGCAGTGGGGGACGCCCTCGCGCGCATCCTCCGCGCGCAGGGCTACACCGTCGAGTGCCAGTTCTACGTCAACGACGCCGGCAATCAATTCCAGGCCCTCGCGCGCTCCGTGGACGTGCGGCTGCGCCAGGCGCTCGGCGAGACGGCCGAGCTTCCCGAGAACTCGTATCCGGGCGAGTACCTTGTCGATCTCGTGGCCGAGTGGCTCGCCCGCGATCCCGAGGGCACCCGCGCCCTCGCCGCCTTGCCCGAGGAGGTGCGCATCGAGAAGCTGGGGCGCCGGGCGGTGGCCGACATGGTGGCCGGTCAGCGCACGGTGCTCGAGGCGTACGGCACGCACTTCGACCAGTGGGCGCACGAGGAGGCCGATGTGCGCAGGAGCGGCCTCCCCGAGCGCGTGATCGCCGAGCTCACCGCGGCCGGGCACACCTACGAGGAGGACGGCGCCCTCTGGTTTCGCTCCACCGCCTTCGGCGACGACAAGGACCGCGTGCTGCGCAAGTCGGACGGCGAGCTGACCTACTTCGGAGTGGACATCGCCTTCCACCACTACGGGAAGTTCGGGCGCGCCGACTGGGCCATTGATTTTCTCGGCCCCGATCACCACGGCTACATCCAGCGCATGAAGGCGGCTATGACCGCCCTTGGCCATCCCGGTGATCGCTACGACGCCCTCGTCGTGCAGCTCGTGACGCTCCTCCGCGACGGACAGCCCGTGCGCATGTCCAAGCGCCGCGGCGAGTTCGTGCTCATGGAGGAGCTCTTGGAGGAGGTCGGGAGGGATGCGGCGCGCTTCACCTTCCTCACCCGGCGCCACGACAGCCCGCTCGACTTCGACCTCGCCGTGGCGACACGGCAATCCTCCGACAACCCCGTCTTCTACGTCCAGTACGTGCACGCCCGCGTGTCGAGCCTGTTCCGCACGGCCGCCGAGCAGCAGATTGCCGTGCCGCCGTGGAACGAGGTTGACTTCCGCCCTCTCGCGCTCCCCGAGGAGCAGACGCTCATCAAGCGGCTCCTCCAGTTTCCGAGCGTGGTGGCCGGAGCCGCGCGCGCCCGCGAGCCGCATCGGATCGCGTATTACCTGAGCGACCTCGCCGGCCTCTACCACCCGTACTACAAGTTCCACCGGGTGATCAGCGAGGAGCGCGCGCTCACCGTTGCCCGTCTCGGTCTCGCCGCCGCAGTGGGGCAGGTGGTGCGGAACGGCCTCGATCTCCTGGGCGTCTCCGCGCCGGAGAGCATGTGAAGCCCGCACGCGTGGGGAGGGGGCGGGTAAGGAGCCGGACGCCCGGGCTCCAGTGGATCGCTCTCTTGAGCGCGGTGACCGTGATCATGGGACTCACCTTCGCCCTCGGCATCCTCGTGGGCCGGCAGTGGGGACGTCCCGCCTCCGCGGCCCTCGCCGACAGCACCCCGCGGAAGATCGCCCCGATGGGAAAGCGCAGTGGGCTGGTGGGAAGCGACGTCGACCAGGATTCCGTCGACCAGAAGCTGACCTTCTACCAGACCCTCACCGCGCCATTGGGCCGAGGCTCCGCGTATGCTGCTCCGCGCCGTGACGAGAAGCCGAAGACTCCCGCCGCGGCGGAAGGCAGTCGAGGCGAGACCGCACCCCCACCGTATCCCTTCGGGAGCCGCGGCGAGACCATCGTCGAGAAGCCCGCCTCCGCGGACCCTTTCACCATGGAGCCGGCGGGACCGTGGGCGGTGCAAGCCGCCGCATTCAAGACGCAGGCCCAGGCCGAGGCCCTCCAGAAGCAGCTCAAGAAGTCCGGGTTCGATGCCTACGTCGCCGCCGCCGCGGCGAGCGACGGGCAGACGAACTACCGTGTGCGCATCGGCACGTTCAAGACCAAGGTCGAGGCCCAGCGCGTTGCCGATCGCGTGCGCGGCGAGCGCTCGCTGGCCGCCTTCATCACCCCCAAGTAGGATCGACGCGGGAGCCGCCGACCCATGCCCCAACGGCCCGGCGGCGTGCTCATCTCGCGCGAAGAGATCGCCGCGCGCGTCGTGGAACTCGGTCAGTCCATCTCGCGGGAACATGGCGGTGGCGTGCCGCTCCTCGTGGGCGTGCTGAAGGGCGCGGCGGTCTTCATGGCCGATCTCATCCGCGCCATCCCCTCGCCGGTGGCCATCGACTTCATGGCCGTGTCGTCCTACGGCCCCGCCACGCGCTCCTCGGGCGCGGTGCGCCTCGCCGCGGATCTCTCCGTGTCCATCGAGGGTCGCGACGTGATCCTGGTGGAGGACATCGTGGACAGCGGCCGGACCATCCAGTACCTGCGGCGCAATCTCGAGACGCGGCATCCGCGGAGCCTCGAGGTCTGCACGCTCCTCGACAAGATCGAGCGCCGGCAGGTCGAGGTGACCCTCGACTACGTGGGCTTCGTGATTCCCGACCGTTTCGTGGTCGGCTACGGCTTCGACCTGGCGGGCCACTACCGGGGGCTGCCCGAGATCCACGCTCTGGAGGACTAGCGAGGCCCTTTTTTACCTGATTGCCCTCGGGAAAGGACGCCAGGGCCCCGGGCCGGCTCGTGGAGCCCTATGCTATACTCAAAGCGCTATGAATTCGCCCTTCTACAAGAATCTCGCCCTCTGGATGGTCATCGGGCTCATCGTTCTCGTCCTCTTCAATGTCTTCCAGGCGAGCCAGCCCTCCAGCGGCAAGATGGTCTTCTCGGATTTCCTCAAGCGCGTCGAGTCGGGCGAGGTGAAGGAGGTTCTGATCCGCGGCAAGGCGGTCACCGGCAAGCTGGCCGACGGCAGCACGTTCCGGACCTTCACCGCTGATTATCCCGACCTCGTCAAACTCTTGCGCGACAAGGGCGTGAAGATCGCCGTGGAGCCCGAGGACAGCAATCCCTGGTACGCCTACGTGCTTCAGTGGGTGCCCATGCTCCTCTTCATCGGCGTGTGGATCTTCTTCATGCGCCAGATGCAGGGCGGAGGCGCCAAGGCACTCTCCTTCGGCAAAGCGCGGGCGCGGCTCATTTCCGAGAAGCAGAACAAGGTCACCTTCCAGGACGTGGCGGGGGTGGAGGAGGCCAAGGAGGAGCTCCGCGAGATTATCGAGTTCCTCAAGGACCCGCCCAAGTTCCAGAAGCTCGGCGGCAAGATCCCCAAGGGCGTGCTCCTCGTGGGCCCTCCCGGCACGGGCAAGACCCTCCTCGCCAAGGCCATTGCGGGCGAGGCCAACGTGCCCTTCTTCTCCATCTCGGGATCCGACTTCGTGGAGATGTTCGTGGGCGTGGGCGCCTCGCGTGTGCGCGACCTCTTCGAGCAGGGGAAGAAGCACGCGCCCTGCATCATCTTCATGGACGAGATCGACGCGGTGGGACGGCATCGCGGGGCCGGCCTGGGCGGCGGGCACGACGAGCGCGAGCAGACACTGAACCAGCTCCTCGTCGAGATGGACGGCTTCGAGACCAACGAGGGCGTGATCCTCATCGCGGCCACCAACCGTCCCGACGTGCTCGATCCTGCCCTGCTGCGACCCGGCCGCTTCGACCGCCAGGTGGTGGTAGCGCGCCCCGACGTGAAGGGGCGCGAGGAGATCCTCAAGGTCCACGCGCGCCGCATCCCGCTCGCCCCCAACGTGGACCTCATGGTCCTGGCGCGCGGTACCTCGGGCTTCTCGGGGGCAGACCTCGCCAATCTCGTCAACGAGGCGGCCCTGCTCGCGGCCCGGCAGGACAAGAAGATCGTGGAGATGATCGACTTCGAGAATGCCAAGGACAAGGTCCTCATGGGGGTGGAGCGGCGCTCGATCATCATTCCCGACGCGGAGAAGCGAACCACCGCGTACCACGAAGGGGGGCACGCGCTGGTCGCGTATCTCCTCCCCGGCGCCGATCCGCTCCACAAGGTGACCATCATCCCGCGCGGGCGGGCCCTCGGCCTGACCATGCAGCTGCCCACCGACGACCGCTACAGCTACTCCAAGGAGTTCCTCGTCAACCAGATCACCATCCTCCTGGGCGGTCGCGCGGCGGAGGAGATCGTGTTCCAGCAGCAGACGACGGGCGCCGGCAATGATCTCGAGAAGGCCACGGAGATGGCGCGCAAGATGGTGTGCGAGTGGGGCATGTCGGACAAGATGGGCCCGCTCACCTTTGGCAAGGGGGAGGAGCACATCTTCCTTGGTCGCGAGGTGTCCCGTCCCAAGGACTACAGCGAGGAGACGGCGATCATCATCGACTCCGAGATCAAGCGCATCGTGATGGATTCCGCGTCACGGGCGAAGCAGCTCCTCGACTCGAACCTGGAAAAACTCCATGCGCTGGCCCGTGCCCTGCTCGAGCGCGAGACGCTGGACGGCGAGGAGATCCACCGCATCCTGGCCACCCGGCCATTCCAGGAAGCTCCCGCTCCCGCCTGATCTGGTTTCTCCATCACCGGGCTCGAGGCGTAGCCCGGTCGCTCCCGTGCGCCTGTCGTTCCGCTCGCTCTTTCTGTCAGACGCCGCTGCAATTCGGGCCCGTGAGCGGTTGCCGGCAATGGTATTTTTGTGATCGTGACCTCCCCCGTCCGCGCGACCTTGGCAGGGGTGCATGTGGGCGATGGTCTGCCCGCGGTCGTGGTGGGCGCTCTCAATGTAGGGCCGGGGTCCTTCTACGCGGGCTCGGTGGTGACGCGGGCCGATGACCTCCTCCGCGCCGCCGAGCGGATGGTGAACCAGGGCGCGGCGCTCCTGGACGTGGGCGCTCGCTCCACCGCGCCCTATCTCTCCGACGCCATGTCGACCGCCGAGGAGGCCGATCGTCTCGCCTCGGCCATCGGCCAGCTCGCTCGCAAGCTCGGCGTGCCCATCTCCGCCGACACGAGCCGCGTCGAGCCCGCCCGCGCCGCCCTCGAGGCGGGCGCGGCCGTCATCAACGACGTGCGCGGCCTCGCCGCGGATCCGGGCCTGGCCCCGCTCGTGGCCCGCGCCGGCGCGGGGCTCATCGTAATGGCCTCGGAGGCGGCGGCCAATCGGCTCGGCGGGCCCGTGGCCACCATCCTCGACGTGCTCGCGGAGAGCCTCCGGGTCGCCGTCGGAGCCGGCATCGAGCCGGAGCGCATCGTGGTCGATCCCGGCCTCGGATTCTTCCGAGAGCGGGGCGTGGCGTGGCACGCGTGGGACTGCGCGGTCCTCGCCGGACTCGGGCGGCTGCGCGCCCTCGGCCGGCCCATATGCGTCGGCGCCTCGCGCAAGTCCTTCATCGGCGAGATCGCGGGTGAGCCCGATCCTGCGCGGCGCCTGCCCGGCTCGCTGGCCGCGGCGGCGGCCGCCGTGCTCGCCGGCGCCGATCTGATCCGCGCCCACGACGTGGCGGAGACGGTCCAGGCGGTGCGCGTGGCGGAGTCGGTGCGCGACGCGCGGGAAGGTGCGTAGCATGTGGCCCGCGCTCCAGGCCTTCCGGGTGCGAGACGCCATCGACATTCTGCTCGTGGCCATCGTGCTCTACCGCATCTTCGTCATGTTCAAGGAGACGCGGGCGGTGCAGATGCTTCTCGGGCTGGGCGCCCTCATGGTCGCCTCCTTCTTCGCCCATCGCTTCGAGCTCTACGGCACGAGCTGGCTACTCGACAACTTCTGGTCCTTCTGGGTCCTCGCCCTCATCGTGCTCTTCCAGCCGGAGCTGCGGCGGGCCCTCGCCCAGTTCGGCCAGAACCCCTTCTTCCGCGCCATGACGCGCGCGGGGCGCGAGCAGCAGAGCCATCTCCTCGACGAAGTGGTGAAGGCGGCGGAGTCGCTGGCTGCCAAGCGCATCGGCGGGCTCATGGTGCTGGAGCGATCCACAGGCCTGCGCAACTACGCCGAGCTCGGCGTGCCCCTTGACGCGCTCGTCTCTGCGGATCTCCTGGAGAGCCTTTTCCTCCCCTACTCACCGCTCCACGACGGCGCCGTCTTCATCCGCTCCGGGCGCGTGGCCGCCGCGGGAGGCTTCCTGCCCTTGTCGCGCAATGCGCAGCTCGGGCGTGCCATGGGCACCCGGCATCGCGCGGCCCTCGGACTCAGCGAGGAGACGGATGCCGTCATCCTCGTGGTCTCGGAGGAGACGGGACGCATCTCCCTCGCCGTGGAAGGACGCTTCGAAAGTCCGCAGGACCACGACACCCTCCGTCACCGTCTCGCCGAGCTCTTCTCGCTCGAGGCGGCGCCCGCGCGCGCCCAGCAACCCTGGTGGGAGCCCGCCCGTGACTGGCTGAGGAAGTGACGCGGTGGTTCTCGGCTGGCTCGCGCACCACTGGGAGCTCAAGCTGCTCGCCCTCGCCTTCTCGGCCACTCTGTGGGTGTTCGTGATGAGCTCGGAGAAGACCAACGTCACCTTGCCCCTGCCCATCGAGCTCGACGGCGTACCCTCGGGGCTCGTGGTGACGAGCGAGCGTCCAGACACCGTCGATGTCCAGCTCCATGGACTCCGTTCTGCCCTGCTGCGCGTCTCCCCGGATGCGATCCGCGTGCGGGTCAATCTCGCCGGCTCGCGCCCCGGCGAGGTCATGGTGGGCCTCGCCCCCGATCAGATCGTGGTTCCCCCCGGTGTCAGCGTGGTCCGCATCACGCCCTCCGTTGTGCGCGTCGGCTTGGCTCAGGAGCGCTGATGGGGAGACTCTTCGGCACGGACGGCATCCGCGGTCTCGCCAACGAGGAGCCGCTGACGACGGAGCTGGCGTTCCGTCTCGGCCGGCAGCTCGTGGCCACTCTCCTCGAACATCACGGCCTCCCCAAGGTCCGCCTCGTCGTCGGGCGGGATACGCGACTGTCCGGCCCCATGATCGAGGGCGCCCTCGTCTCGGGAGCGCTGTCCGCGGGCGGTGACGTGTTCACCGTGGGCGTGCTCCCCACCCCTGGCATCGCCTATCTCACGCGGAGCCTGGAGGCCCAGGGCGGGGTCGTGCTTTCCGCCTCGCACAATCCCTTTCAGGACAACGGCATCAAGATCTTCTCCTCTGAAGGCGCCAAGTTCCCCGACGCCTGGGAGGACGAAATCGAGGCGCGCTTGGCCGACGGCGATCACGCGCCCAAGCCGACGGGCGGCGCGGTGGGACGCCTCGTCCATTACGACCGCGCGGAGAGCGACTACATCGCCAAGGTACGCCAGACCTTCCCCTACGACCTGGGCGGCCTTACCGTGGCCCTCGACTGCGCCCACGGGGCGACCTATCGTGTGGCACCGCGTCTTTTCCGTGCGCTGGGGGCACGGGTGGTGGTGCTCGGCGCGCGCCCCGACGGCCTCAACATCAATCGTCATTGCGGGGCGATGCATCCCGAACGACTCGCCGGCCGCGTGGCGGCGGTCGGCGCTCACCTGGGGCTCGCTTTCGACGGCGATGGCGATCGGTTGATCTCCATCGACGAGCGTGGCGAGGTCCGTGACGGCGACTATGCGCTCGCCATCTGCGGCCGTCATCTGGGCGCGGGACGCCGGCTCAAGGGCGACGTGGTGGTCACCACGGTCATGGCCAATCTCGGGCTTGATCGCGCCCTCGGCGAAAAGGGGATCCGCAGCGTGAAGACGCAGGTGGGCGACCGCTACGTGCTCGAGGAGATGCTGCGCCTGGGGGCGAGCCTGGGCGGGGAGCAGTCGGGCCACCTCCTCTTCCTCGACCACGCGCCCACGGGCGACGGCATTCTCTCCGCGCTCCAGCTCCTCACGGTCATGCGAGAGACGGGGCAACCTTTCTCGGCGCTCGCCGCGTGCCTGACCAAGTTCCCCCAGGTGCTCGTGAACGTGGCCGTGCGCGAGAAGCCGGCCCTCGCCTCCATTCCGGGGCTGGCCGAGCGCCAGGCCGCCCACGAGACGCGGATGGGGCCGGCCGGACGGATCGTCCTGCGCTATTCCGGCACGGAAAACCTCGCCCGCGTGATGGTGGAAGGTGAGGACCGCTCCCACATCGAGGCCATCGCCGCCGAGCTCTCCGGCATCATCCAGCAGGCCATCGGCCCGAGATGACGGACGTGAAGGGGGTCGGGGTGGACCTCGCGCAGATCCCGCGGCTCCGCCGCGTGGTGGCGCGCTGGGACGAGCGCTTCCTGCGTCGCGTGTTCACCGACGAGGAGATCGCCTACTGCCGACGCCGCCGCGATCCGATCCCGCACTTGGCCGCCCGCTTCGCCGCCAAGGAGGCCACCCTGAAGGCGCTCGGCACCGGCCTCAGCATGGGCGTGAACTGGCGTGAGCTCGAGGTGCGCCGGGAACGCGGCCAGGCTCCGACCATGGTGCTGACGGGGCGGACCCGAGCCATCGCCCGGGCCAAGGGCGCCTCGCGCGTGTTGCTCTCCCTCACCCACGATGGCGACTACGCGATGGCCCAGGCGCTGCTCGTTGGGGACGCGGGAGATGCGGCGTCGGGGCGCGCCTAGTCTCGTTCTTGCCCTCGCGCTCGGCCTATCGGGCTGCGCGGGCGCCATCGGAGGCAAGGAACCCGTGCCCACTGTCGAGACGCCACGACCGCCCGCCTCGGGGACGTCGGTGAACCTGGGGGCGGGGAGCCTCACGGTGGTCAAGGGACGCCCGGGCTACGTCATCGGGGCGCCGCACGGCACGACGGACAGCGCCACCGACGCCATCGGGCTCGACCTCGCCCGCCGCACTGGCTTCGGCTCCGCGGTGGCCACCGGCTTCGGCAAGCTCGACGCGGACGGGCGCCGCTACAACGTCAACCGCCCCACGGAAAGCGTGGCCGGCGCCCCGCCCGGCTCCGAGCGCGAGACGGAGGCGGCCCGCCGCGTGTTCGAGGCCTACGGTCGCTCCGTCACCGAGGCGAGCCAGGGGCCACTGCGCCTCTACGTCGAAGTGCACGGCAATGCCCACCAGGACACCGCCGGGCGCGTGGAGATTGCCACCGTCGGGCTCAGCAAGGAGGACGCCTGGCAGGTGAAGACCCTCCTCGAGCTGATCCGCGACGCCTATCTCCGGGGCCGGCCCGACACGCCGCGGCTCGAGATCTTCGTGGAGCCCGTGGACAGCCTGCGCTACTCCGCCTCCGCCTCGAAGTCGGGAGGCGTGCTCGCCCGCTCGGAGAAGGGTCTCCACGTCGAGTTGCCGCGCGTGGCGCGCACCACCTCGCGCGAGGCCTACACGGTGATGCTGGGCGACTTTCTCTCGCAGTGGGCGGACCTCTTGACGGCATCCCGGGGACGGTAGCCGTGCAACCCATCTTCACCGCGGCGGAGATGCGGGCGGTGGACGCGCGCGCCATCGAGACCCTCGGCATTCCCGGTCCTCGGCTCATGGAGAACGCGGGGCGCGGTGCCGCCGCCGTCATCGCTCGCGAGTGGGCGCCTCTCCGCGGCAAACGCGTGCTCGCGCTCTGTGGACGCGGCAACAACGGCGGCGACGGCTTCGTGGTGGCCCGGCATCTCCGCGCTCGGGGGGCGCGCGTCCGCGTGCTCCTCGCGGGGCGCCGCGGCGACGTCAAGGGCGACGCCGCGCAGGCCCTCGGGCGCTGGCGGGGCAAGGTCGAGGAGATCGGCGACGAGGCCGGCCTCGGCTTGCTCGCCCGCGCCTTCGCCGAGGCCGACCTCGTGGTGGACGGCCTGCTCGGCACGGGCTCCACGGGGGCAGCGCGCGGGGTCACCGCTCAGATCATCGAGCAGCTCAACCGGGCGGCCGGTCGCGACGGCCTGCCTGTGATCGCGCTCGATCTGCCCTCCGGCCTCGGCAGCGATGACGGCGCGATGCCGGGGCCCGCGGTGCGCGCCACGCTCACCCTCACCTTCGCGGGGCTGAAGCGTTCGCTCTTGCTCCATCCGGCCTCGGAGCACGCGGGTCGGGTGGTCGTCGTCCCTATCGGTGTGCCGCCAGCGGAAGTCGAGCGGGGCGTGACGAGCTTTCTGCTGGAGGATAGTGACATCCGCCCGCACTTTCCCCGCCGCCCCGTGGATGCGCACAAGGGCAGCTACGGCCACCTCCTCGTCATCGCGGGCTCGGTGGGCAAGACGGGCGCGGCCGCCCTCGCCGGACGCTCGGCGCTACGGAGTGGCGTGGGACTCTGCACGGTGGCCACGCCGGCCTCCCAGCAACCCGTGGTGGCGGGTTTCAGCATGGAGACCATGACCGAGCCCATTGCCGAAACGGCGGGGCAGTCGCTGGCCGTCAAGGCGCGAGAGCATCTGCTCGATCTCGGCATGCAGCGCGACGCAATCGCCCTCGGCCCCGGCATCTCCCTCGATCCCGAGACGCAGGCCCTGGCCCGCGCGCTGGTGGCCGAGGCGCCGCGGCCCATGGTGATCGACGCCGACGCGCTATCCGCGCTGGCGGGGCACCTCGATCTGCTGGCCGAGGTGCCCGCTCCGCGCGTCCTCACCCCGCATCCCGGCGAGATGGCGCGGATGCTCGGGGCGAGCATCGCCCAGGTTCAGGCCGACCGTATCGAGACGGTGCGGCGCTTCTGCCTCCAGTACCGCGTGCACCTCGTGCTCAAGGGCGCGCGGAGCGTGCTGGGCGCGCCGGACGGCCGCGTCTTCATCAATCCCACGGGCAACCCGGGTATGGCCACGGGGGGAAGCGGCGATGTGCTCACGGGAATGATCGGCGCATTCCTCGCCCGGCGCTTCGAGACACTCGTCGCCCTCCAGGCCGGCTGCTATCTCCACGGCCTCGCCGGCGACCTCGCCGCCACTGATCGCGGCGAGGAAGGGCTGGTGGCGGGGGACATCATCGAGGCCATACCCGCCGCCTTCAGCCCCGTCTCGCGATGAAGCTCCTCTCGCGGAGCGCCGAGGAGACCCGGGCGCTCGGCGAGCGGCTCGGCGCGCGTCTCGGGGCGGGCGACGTGGTCGCCTGCATCGGCGCGCTCGGCGCGGGCAAGACCTGCTTCCTGCAGGGGCTCGCGCGAGGGCTCGGGGTGGACGCTGATGTGACGAGCCCTACCTTCGTGCTCGTCAACGAGTATCCAGGGCGCGTGCGCGTCTACCACATCGACGCCTACCGCACGGAGAGTCTCGCCGAGCTGGTGGAGCTGGGCATCGAGGAGATGCTCCACGGCGATGGCGTGACCGTGGTGGAGTGGGCGGACAAGCTCCTGCCGCTCCTGCCTCCGCGCACCGTCATCGTCGGGATCGACGGACTCGGTGACGAGCCCCGTGAGATCGATCTCAGTGGGCCCGCAGAGATCCTTGAGGGAATCTCGAGGCTCGATCAGCCGGGAGAGTAATTCACTGTCAGCGATCCGTGGCAGACGTGTGGCCGGGGTGGCTATGACATCTCCACCTTTGTCGGCGTCATAGGTACGAGCAAGCGTCGGTCAACGAGAGGACTTCATGAACTGGGTGCTGCTCACGATTGCTGGGCTGTTCGAAGTTGGGTGGGCTATCGGCCTGAAGTACACGCAGGGGTTCACCCGCCTGTGGCCGAGCGTGTGGACGGCGGCGGCCATCATCGTCAGCATGGTGCTGCTCGGTGTGGCGATGCGCTCGCTCCCCGCGGGGACGGCCTACGCGGTGTGGACGGGGATCGGCACGGTAGGCACCGTGATTCTCGGCATCGCGCTCCTCGGGGAGGCAGCCACGCCGGCCCGCTTGGTCTGCATAGCCCTCATCTTGGCAGGGATCGTCGGAATCAAGCTGGTCTCTCCAGAATGAGCCGGTGGATGTGGGCTGAGACACTCCGTGAGTCCAACAACGGACAGACTCCGGCGAGTCCGTCGGCGAATCTCGCCCCGCGGATGTGGTCCGATTGGAGGCACCGTGGCGGGCGACGTGTCCCGCTTCAGGCAGACGATCGAGCGGGTTGAAGGCATCGGCGATATGCGTCCGTGCGCTTCGCTTTCGGCGTCAGCTCACCCCCAATCCGCTCGTGATGGTGCAGTGGACATCACCCACAACGTTGAAGCCGTAGTGCTGGTCCGTGTCTGTGCCTTCCGCGATTATCGTACGCTTCACGTACTCAGCGGCCTCACGGCTCCAGTAAGAGTACGTAAAGTAGCCTCCCTTGGAGTACTCGATCGCGTACAGCGTCGTCCCCTCCGCGACTTCGGGCCGATTCCACTCACGATGACCTGGTCGGTGCTTACTGGTGAACTCGACGACTTCCATCCTGATCAGCATCTTCTGCCTCCTCGCAGTGCCTTCTGTGGCGCACAGGGGGCAAAATAGAGGCCACTCGCCGATTTCGCGCAAAATCGCTCTGGTAGCCAGCAGCTGATGCCGACGACCGTGAGCTTTGTAAACCGGTCCGACGCTTCTAGTTCCCAGTGTGGTGTGGTGCGGCTGATGCTAGCGTTCCTCGAGGAGCTAGCTGCAGCGGATTGCAAGAGCGCTATGAACGTGGGGATGTGTTCGGTCCGAATCGAGAGGCGGGGCACCCACTGCCGTTCGCCCCACCAAAAAATTGCTCCTCGCCGCCCCGCGAATTACCCGGTGCGTACGCAGGCGGGCCCTAGAATCAACGCCGCTCACTGTGCCGAGCTCTTGCCCACAATCCCCGACACGCCAGACGATCCTGATGGAGTAGGACCGCCAAGCGCCGCGTCGAGCAGTTCGAAATTTACGCCGATGTCTGTTCCATCCGAGGCCGCGTTGTGGCCGGGGGAGCCAGGCGTCAGCTTGTAGCTGTGATAGTTTCCCCCGGAGCCAAAGCCATTGATGGAGTCGCCGTCTGCCAGGTTGGTAAAGCCCACCGCAGCGTCGGAGGTGGGAACCTGATCCGTGGCGGCCGGCGTCCAGCCGTTACAGTGCCCCGCGTCTCGATTGGCGGCGCAGCCTGTTCCGTTATTATCGACGACCATGTTATGGTCGGTGACGAGTCCCAAGATTACGTTTATCGGGTTGAAGTAGTTACTCGCCCCATCCACGATGTTGTCTCGGAAGGTGACATTGTTCGAGATGCACGCGCGAGGGCCGCAGCCGTCCTTGGTGATGGCATTCGTCGCGCCGCGAACCGTGTTATGCGTGTAGACATGGTTGTGAATGTGCTGAATGCTCGTGAGAAAAGCGTTGCGGTTGGACCGCGAGAACATCAGGTTATTCGTCCACGTCACGTTGCTGGCCGCATTGGCCGTGTCCACCACACAGTAGCTGTTATACGCCCCAGGGAACACGGCCCCCACCCCGTACATGAGATTACTGCGGAAGATGTTGTTGCGAGACTCGGCCCACGGATTGTTGTTGCCGCCCTGGTCGGTGGCAAAAGAATTGTTGATGGGCGCGTATTGGCCGCTCGTGCCATCAATGGGGCCCGTCAGAATGTTGCCCTCGAAGAGGACATTACTGCCTTCTTTCATCTCCCAAAAAGACTTGGTCTGCCCTGAGCCAGTCGACCATATGGAACGCTTGTTGAAAGTGTTCCGGGTGACCGTTATGTTGTTGATGCGGGGCGCGGTGCGCCACCCGGCTTCGCCGGGCGAGGCGGGATTCTCTTTCGGACCCGGACACATCGTCCCGCTCCCGTTACAGAGCCAGGTCCACGTCACTGCTCCCGTCCCAGAATTGACGCTCGTGAGCTTGCCCACGCCATAGGGCACGCGGCCTCCGAAATTGCCCTTGCAGGTATTCGGGCCCGGATCGCTGTCGTTGGCGAGGGGGGCGGCCATGAGGAATCGCACGATAGAGCCCGTGCTTAGCCCAGTCGTATTCGAGAACGTAGCCGAGGTATTCGTAACGCTCGTGAGGGTCGCGGTATTGGTCGGTGCGGAGAGGCTCCCGCCCGTCAGGATGTTCCAGCCGTAGGCCCCAATGAAATTATTGGTGATAGTGAAGGGGCCGAGACCGCTGGTAATCACGATGCCCGTGGACTGCGTGGGGTGGCCCACTTCACCGCCACCCGCAATCATGCAGCAGAAACCGTCAATAGTAGAGTTTTTGACCGTGATGTTCACCCCATCCATCCGCAGACCGAAGTGTGCGCTACGCACGGTGATGGTGTCGGGGTTGGGCTGGCTCTCTTCCCAAGGGCGAATGATCACCCGGTCATAGACATTGTCATGGACAGCATCAGCGGGAGCGCCACTGTCCGTGTAGTTGTGGAACACGATATTGGGAACCTCGAAGTTGCCTCCACCGGAAACGTTCCCGTTGCCGGTCTGGAACACGATCCCCTGAAAGATGTAGCCGCCCGCGCGGGGGCTATAGACCCACGTATAGTCGGCACTGTGTCCTTGGAGGATCGCCATATTGGGCACATCGGTGTACGTCACGCGCCTCCCCGCGGGGAGCGAGGCCAACTTCGACGACTTGATCGTGATCGGCGTATTCGCGGAACACGAGAGCCAGCCCGTGAAGCTATTGATTCCCCCATTCGGGCCAACTCCGACCGGCTCATAGATTGCGCCTGCGGCGAGCACCACGGTATCTCCGCAGTTGATGCCGCTGTCGAAGCGGATGACCGCGGCAAAGTCATTGCCATTGGTCACCGAATTCCCGCTATCCGTACAGGTATAGATGCCAGATCCATGGCTGCCG
>DATGCY010000586.1:0-2289 GCA_035311385.1 Candidatus Methylomirabilota bacterium | reverse complement strand
CTGGGAGGCCTTCCAGCTCCGGGCCGAGACGCTGACGAGATCTGTGAAGATCGACGAGGCGGGGTCGACGGACCGGTGTTCCTCGACCGAGACCGTGCCCGTCTTGCCGAGCCGGTTTCGCACGTTTCGCACGGTCTTCTTGAAACGCTGACTCGTGCTCGTCCAGAACTGCTCCCACGAGCCCGTGGTGGTGAGATAAGGCGAGTGGAGAGGCGAGAGAGGCTGCCAGCGATAGCGGCCAGCCAGCCATGCCGGGAGCGCCTTGGCCGTGGCCGAGGATGCGGGCAGACTACTGAGTGACATCACGTCCCAGTCGGTGCGAGAGCGAAAGTCCGCCATGACCGCCTCGATGACGGGCTCCGGCCGCCCCACGATGAGCCAGTCCACGAACGCGGTATCGGGTGCATTGAGCAGGCCCACGAAGCGAACCGGCAGACCATGGAGGGCACCGGCCCAGTGCAGCAACGGTACCAGCGCCACGGGACCCGTGCTGTCCTCCACGAGCAGCGCCTCGGGCCGGCGGCCGGGACCCGCGGCCCGCCAGCAGCAGCTGAACCACTCGTGACTGAGGAAAGGCGAAGTCTGGCCACTTTCCGTGGCCACCGCCTCCCAGATGGGCGCGACGCCCTCGAAGGCCTCGAGCGTGTCGAGACGTCTGACCTTCACGCGCTCACTCCGGCGTCTCTCCCGCTGCGATGAGTGCGAGCACGGGCGTGGCCGTTCACCGTCGCCTCCACCAGGTCGCTCAGTCGGCTCGCCGCCGCCGTCGACGAATAGTGGAGCCGGATGAAGGCGCGCCCCTTGGCAGCCATAGCCTCTCGGAGGGTTGGCCTCTGCAGCAATTCGATCAGGCGTTCGCTGAATCCTGCGGGACTGCCTTCCACGAAGACCTCTCGCCCGTTCTGCAGCGAGAGACCGTCGATGCCATCGGGGGAGACGACGACGGGCACCCCCGCCGCGATGGCCTCGAGGAGACCGCGTCGGGTCTCCGTGCCGAAGCGCTTGGGGGCCACCGCGACCGTCGACCGCCGCAGGAGTCCCCGGAGGCTACTGACGGGCGCCGACATCTCGACACCGGACAGACCGGCGAGGCGACGGGCCATGGGGAAGAGTGACTTACAGCCGACGAGAAGCTTCGTGCGCGCCACTCGCGCGTGGACACGCGGGAGGATCTCGTTGCAGAACTGCGTGGCCGCCCGCGCTTCGCTCTCTCGCTCCAGGCACGGATTGAAGGCGATGACGGAGGCTCCGCCGGCCCGGACATGCGGGGAGGACTCCTCGAGATCGATGCCCTCCGGGATCACGGTGACGGACGCGTGGGGGGCGAAGGAGGCCACGAGCCGAGCCGCCTCGGGCGTGGTGACGAGGCAGCGCGTGGCGTGGCGAGCACCCATGATCTCGACGGCGCGCAGCCGCTCTGCCTCCGCCTCGTACACCCGGGCCTTGAGGCCGGAGAAGCGGTGGGATCGCTCCCGCCACCACTCGGAATCCAGGTCGCCGAAATCCACCACGACGGGAACAGCGGGCACGAGATCCAGAGCGTAGGGGACCATGCTCGTGGAGGTGACGTAGACTACGTCGTAGGGCGCAGCGCGGAGGCGATCGCGGATGCGGGTCCGAAGGGCGGCCGAGCTGAAGTAGGCGACCTCGGCCGAGGAACCGGCGGCCAGGTGCGCCACGCTCCACAAGCGCTTCCACCGATTGGGCACCACGGCAAACTCGAGGTCATCGAACTGCTCCCGCAAGGCGGATACCGCTGCCACGGGGTTCGGATGATCCGTGGCGCAGGCGAGGGTGAGTCGATGCTCCTTGGAGAGATGACGGGCGAACTGGTGCAGACGCTCATTGGCGAGGGGTCGCCGCGTCGTGGGGAGCCAGGGGCCGAGCATCAGGATGTTCATGATCTGTCCAGGTCAGGGGAGATAGCGGGTGAGCGCCGGACCCAGCCGGCGAGTCAGAGCAAAGGGAGCACGCTTCCAGGCCTCGACGGCGAGGCGCATCTTCGGATTGGCCGGGCTGACGTTTGGAATCGTGGCGCCGTTCAGAAGCAAGTACTGGTAGGGCAAGGGCTGCGGCTCGAAGCCCCAGTGCCGCTTGAAGTTGTAGGGGCCCGTCCCCTCGCGGCTCCGACCGAAATCGAACACCCGATACCCGGCATGGGCCACGTGACACATGAGCTCCCAGTACATGAAGTCGTTGATAGCGTAGGGGAAAGCTTCGCGCAGGGCCCCCCCGTAGTAGGGCAGCGCCTGATCCTCGTAGAGCAGGGTGAGCACGCCCGCGAGCACC
>DATGCY010000585.1:0-10622 GCA_035311385.1 Candidatus Methylomirabilota bacterium | reverse complement strand
GAGCGGAGATGCACCCGTTCGGGATACTCGAAGCTCCACTCCTTCACGAGCACGTCCTTGGGCAGGTCCACGTGTACGGGCCCGGGCCGGCCGGAGGAGGCGATGTGGAAGGCCTCCTTGATGGTGGCGGCGAGCTCGTTGCCGTCCTTGACGAGGAAGTTGTGCTTGGTGGCCGAGCGGGTGATACCCACGTTGTCAGCTTCCTGGAACGCGTCGTTGCCGATGAGATGAGTCGGCACCTGTCCCGTGAAGGCTACGAGGGGAATGGAGTCCATGAGCGCGTCCTGCAGCGCTGTCACGAGGTTGGTCGCAGCGGGCCCGGAGGTGACGAGGCAGACCCCCGTCTTGCCCGTGGTCCGCGAGTAGCCCTCCGCCGCATGCCCCGCGGCTGCCTCTTGGCGTACGAGGATATGGCGCAGGCCTTCGAAGTCGTACAGGACGTCGTAGATCGGCAGCACGGCCCCGCCGGGCAAGCCGAAAATGGTGTCCACGCCCTCACGCTTCAAACTCTCGAGCAGGATGCGCGCGCCTGAAAGCTTCACTGCCAATCCTCCCTTCCCTCCCCCTTGAACCGCACTAGGGTCAGCGGCCTTCGCCTGCGGCATAGTACCCGAGGAATCCTCGATTCCGCACAGATTCGGGCTTGCGGCGAGGCGGTGATGGTCCCTGGTTTCATCGCGCCGCCTTCCGCGGCTTCGCCGTGCGCTCCTTGATGCGGGCCTGCGCGGAAGCCAGCCACGCGATGGGCACCATGTAGGGGGAGCAGGAGACGTAATCCATGCCCACGCGGTGGCAGAACTCCACCGACGAGGGCTCACCGCCGTGCTCGCCACAGATGCCCACCTTGAGCTTGGAGCGCGTCTTCCGTCCCCGGCTGATGCCGATCTCGATCAGCTCCCCGACCCCTTCCTGATCCAGCACGGCGAAAGGATCGTAGGGCAGCAGCTTCTTCTCGAGATAGAAGGGCAGGAACTTGCCGATATCGTCGCGGCTGTAGCCGAAGTTCATCTGGGTCAGGTCATTGGTGCCGAAAGAGAAAAAGTCCGCGTGCTCGGCCAGCTTGTCCGCGATGAGAGCAGCCCGCGGCACCTCGATCATGGTGCCGATGGAGTAGCCGACCTTCACGCCCATCTCGCTCACTGTGCGCTCCGCGGTGCGCGCGGCCATCTCGCGCGTGAGCTTCATCTCCGCTACCGTCCCCGTGAGGGGGATCATGATCTCGGGCGGCTCGACCTTGATGCCGCGCCGGGCGACCTCGCAGGCCGCCTCCATGATGGCGCGCACCTGCATCTCGTACACTTCGGGGAACGTGATGCCGAGCCGGCAGCCCCGGTGCCCGAGCATGGGATTGGCCTCATGGAGGGCCTCGATCCGACTCTTGATCAGCCCGAGTTCCTGGTGTCGCGCGGGATTGATGCCGAGGGCATCCAGTCGCGTGAACTCCTCCAGCACTTCCTTGTAGCTGGGGAGGAATTCGTGGAGCGGCGGATCGAGGAGGCGAATGGTCACGGGATAGCCGTTCATGGCCGTGAAGATGCCGATGAAGTCCTCGCGCTGGAAGGGCAGCAGGCGATCCACTGCCTTACGCCGCGTCTCCGTGTCGCGGGCCATGATCATCTCGCGCACGATGGGGAGGCGGTCCTCCTTGAAGAACATGTGCTCGGTGCGGACCAGGCCGATGCCTTCCGCCTCGAACTCGCGCGCCTTGCTCGCGTCGCTCGGCGTGTCGGCGTTGGCGCGCACCCGAGTGGTGCTCGTCTTGCGCGCCCAATCGAGGAGCTCGCGAAACTCGGGGGAGAGCTTGGGATCGACGAGGGGCATCGCTCCCATGACCACTTCACCCGTGGCGCCGTTGAGGGTGACCACCTGTCCCTCGCGCACGACCACACGGCCCGCGCGAAAGAGCCGATTCTCCTCGTCGACCACCACGTCCCCGGCCCCCACTACGCAGCTCTTGCCCCAGCCGCGGGCCACCACCGCGGCGTGCGAGGTCAACCCGCCCCGCGAGGTGAGCACGCCCTGGGCCGCATGCATGCCCGCCACGTCCTCCGGCGAGGTCTCCTGGCGCACGAGGATGGCCGGCTCCTCCCGGAGCGCCATCTCCACCGCCTTTTCGGGGTCGAAGACCACCTTGCCCACCGCGGCGGCGGGAGTGGCCGCGAGCCCACGCGCGATGGCCGTGTAGGTCGCCTTCGGATCGACGGTCTTGACCAGGAGCTGATTCAGCGAGGCGGGCTCCACGCGGAGGAGCGCGGTGTCGCGCTCGATGAGACGCTCCCGCACCATCTCCACCGCGATGCGCACGGCCGCGGCCGCGGTGCGCTTGCCCGAGCGCGTTTGTAAGATATAGAGGCGCCCTTCCTGCACGGTGAATTCGATATCCTGCATGTCCCGGTAGTGACGCTCGAGCCGCTCTTTGATGGCGACCAGCTCCGCGTAGACCTTGGGCATGGAGTCGTCGAGGGCGGCGATGGGCTGCGGCGTGCGGATGCCGGCCACCACGTCCTCGCCCTGGGCGTTGACGAGGAACTCGCCGAAGAAACGCCGCTCCCCCGTGGAGGGATCGCGCGTGAAGCAGACGCCGGTGCCCGAGGTCTCGCCGAGGTTGCCGAAGACCATGGCCATCACCGTCACCGCGGTGCCCCAGTCGTCTGGGAGGCGATGGATACGACGATAGTCCGTTGCCTTCTTGGCGAACCAGGAATCGAAAACGGCGGCCACGGCCAGCTTGAGCTGCTCGGGCGGGTCCTGGGGGAAGGGCTTGCCCACGCGCGTCTGCACCAGACGCTTGAACTCGGAGACCAGCGTCTTGAGCGGCTCGGGCTGGAGATCGGCGTCGGTCTTCGCCCCTGCTTCGGTCTTGGCGCGCTCCAGCATCTCGTCGAAGGCCCGGCGCTCGATGCCGAGCACCACGTCGCCGAAGATCGTGATGAAACGCCGGTAGCAGTCCCAGGCGAAGCGCTCGTTCTTCGTCCATCGCGCCAGACCCACGACCGTTCGATCGTTGAGGCCGAGATTGAGCACGGTGTCCATCATGCCGGGCATGGAGGCGCGCGCCCCGGACCGCACCGAGACGAGGAGCGGTCGCGCAGGGTCACCGAACTTGAGCCCCGCGGCGCCCTCGAGACGCGTCAAGGCGGCCTGCACCTGCTCCCAGAGACCGGCGGGGAAAGTACGGTCGTTCGTGCTGTAGGCGGCCCAGGCCTCCGTGGTGATCGTGAAGCCGGGAGGCACGGGGACGCCCAGGTTCGTCATCTCAGCCAGCTCGGAACCCTTGCCGCCCAGCAGTGGGCGCAGGGCACTCGACCCCTCAGCCTTCCCGCCCGAGAAGGCATAGACGTACTTGGGTCGGCGGCCGGCGGCGCGTGGGGACTTCTTCCGTGTCTTGGTGCGTGACGAGCCTCGCGCCATATCGACGACCCCTTCGGCTCCGACTCCATGGCCGAGCCGGGTGACGTGCGGAGATAGAAAGGCAGGTCTGGAGAGGCCTGCGTTATCTGATCATGCTATGCGAGGGTTCGACTCGTGTCAACGAATTTTCTTCTGACACGGGCACTTAGGAGGCTTCAGCGACGATGGCCCTTCCGGGCTGACGCTCCCTTGGCGGGGCCGTCGAGGATCAGCCTTTCCACGGCGGTGAGGTGATCGAGCATGGCTTGGTACGCGCCGTCCGCATCGCGGCGGCGGATGGCCGCCAGGATGCGGCGGTGATTCTGGTGCGAGCGCCGGGGGCGGCCGCGGGTGAGCAGGCTCTCCTCACGGCTCTGCCCGAGGAGGTCGATGAGCGCGCTCACGATCCGGACGATGGCGCGGTTGTGGGCAGCGGCCGCGATGGCGGCGTGGAGCGATGAGTCCTGGGCCATGCCCGTGCGCCCGCTCGCCACCTCCCGCGCTTGCTCGGCGAGAATCCGCTCCATCTCGCTGATCTCTTCGCCGGTCGCGCGCCGGGCCGCCAGTGCGGCGATGGCGGGCTCGAGCAGCCGGCGCGCCTCGAAGAGCTCCCCCACTGCCTCCCGGTGCGGCAGGATCACCAGGGCGAGGGGCTCGATGAGGGCCTCCACCGAGACGTCCCGTACGAAAGCGCCCTCCCCCGCCCGGATCTCAATGAGACCGCGGCTCTGCAGGGAGCGCAGCGCCTCACGCACCGAGGTACGGCTGACGCGGAAGCGCTCGGCGAGCTCGCGCTCCGGCGGAAGGCGATCGCCCGAGGTGAGCCGTCCATCGGCGATGAGAGCCTTTACCTGGCGGACGATGTCCTCGTAGATCCGGATCGACTTGACGGGCTCGAGTTCCATCACGCAGGCCCAGGCTCGCGGCGATGACGAGCCGCCGCGCGAGCGAGCCACCAGCCGAGCACGAGCACGAAAGCGCCGAGCACGATGGACAGCCAGAGATCGGCGACGGCGGCCGCAGGGCCGAGCCAGCGCTGCACGATGGGATCGTCGGTCATCATCTCGCCCGCCACGTAGCCGAGGACCCCGCCGCCGAGCCATACGATCCACTCGTGCCGGCTCATGAGATTCGCGAGGAGACCACTCCCCCACACCACGAGGGGCAGCGACAGCGCAATGCCGAAGACCACGAGCACAAGGTCTCCCTTGGCGGCGGCGGCCACGCCGAGCACGTTGTCGAGGCTCATGGTGACGTCGGCCACGACGATGATCCAGATCGCTTCCCCGAGCGTCGCGCCCGCGCGGGTCTTGCCGTGTTCGGTGGAGCCCGGCCTCACGAGCCGGATGGCGATCCAGATGAGGGCGAGCCCGCCCAGGAGCTGGAGGAGAGGGATACGCAGCAGGTAGCTCACCACGGCGATGAAGGCCACGCGCAGGCCCACCGCCCCCGCCGTGCCCCACAGCCGCCCGAGGAGCTGCTGGCGCGGGGGCAGCCCGCGAACCGCCAGTGCGATGACGAGGGCATTGTCGCCGGCCAGCGAGATGTCGATGAGCACGATACCGAGGAGACGCGCCCAGAATTCCGGATCGGCGAGCCAGCTCATGCGAGGCTCTCCGGTCGGCGGGCGAGCCACCAGCCGATGATGCACAGGACGATGCCCACCGCGGCGGGCAGCAGGTACTCGAGCTCGTGCGCGAGGGCGCCCAGCTGGCTCGCCACGATGGGATCCTCGAGGATCATGTCACCCGCCACGTAGCCCAGGATGCCTCCGCCCAGCCAGATGATCCAGCTATGGCGATTCATGAGGGCGGCGAGGATCCCGCTCCCTCCCACCACGATGGGCACGGAGATGGCCACGCCGAGGATGACGAGGGCCATGTCGCCGTGGGCGGCCGCCGCGATAGCCAGCACATTGTCGAGGCTCATGGTGATGTCGGCGACCACGATGATCCAGATAGCCTGCCAGAAGGAGGTGCCCTGTCGGCCCCGCCCGGCGCCGTCGGAGACCGGCTGCACCAGCTTGTAGGCGATCCAGATCAGCAGCAGCCCCCCGATCAGGCGCAGAAGCGGAATGCGCAAGAGCAGGCTCACCACGCCCACGAAGGCGAGACGCAGCGCCACCGCCCCTATCGTCCCCCAGATTTGCCCGAGGAGGCGCTGCCGCTTGGGCAGGGCGCGCACGGCGAGGGCGATCACCACCGCGTTGTCGCCGGAGAGGAGCAGATTGAGGAAGCCGATCTCCGCGCAGCGGAGCCAGAACTGCGGGTTGCTCAGGAGGTCCGTCACGCCGGAGGAACCGCTCAGGTCTCCCGAGGCGATGCGGTCGGCAGCGACACGCCCCGGAACCGCCGCCACCACGGCGTGACGATGGGCAGCGCGAAGAAGAAGAGGGCCACCGCGGTGATGGCGCCGGAGATCGGACGCTCGAAGAGGATCAGGAGCGAGCCGCGCGACATGATGAGGCTCTGGCGCAGGGCGTTCTCCGCGAGGTCACCCAGAACGAGGGCAAGCACAAGAGGGGCCAGCGGGTAGTCGAGCTTCTTGAACACGTAGCCGATGACTCCGAAGATCAGCATATACCAGACGTCGATCATGCGGCTGTTGACGGAGTAGGCGCCGACCGCGCACACCGCCACGATGAGCGGAGTGAGAATGGCGAAGGGCACGCGGAGAATGGCCGCGAAGAGGGGCACGAAGGCGAGGACCATGGCTACCCCGATCACGTTGCCCGTGTACATGCTGGCAATGAGCCCCCACACGAAGTCCGGCTTCTCTTTGAAGAGCATGGGCCCGGGCTGGAGCCCCCAGATGATCAGCCCGCCCAGCATGACGGCGGCGGTGGGCGAGCCGGGAATACCGAGCGTGATCATGGGGAGGAGCGAGGCGCCGCCCGCCGCGTGGGCGGCCGTCTCGGGAGCGACCACGCCCTCGAGCTCGCCCTTGCCGAATCGCTCGGGATTCTTCGAGAAGCGCTTGGCGAAGGCGTAGCTCATGAAAGAGGCCGGGGTGGCTCCCCCCGGCTTGAAACCCATCCAGAATCCGATGAAGCAGCTCCGCACGAAGGTGCGCCAGTAGCGCGGCAGCTCCCGCCACGTCTCCCATACCACGCGCGGATTGATGCGGGCGGCGGTGCCCTTGAAGGCGAGCCCCTCTTCCATGCTCAGGAGGATCTCGCCGATGCCGAAGAGGCCGATCACCGCCACGATGAAGTCGAAGCCCTTCATGAGATCGGTGATCCCGAAGGTCATGCGGAGCTGGCCTGTCACGATGTCGAGCCCCACCGCGGCCATGATGAAGCCCAGGAGGATGGACACCAGCGACTTGAGGGGGTTGCCGCCCCCGAGCCCGATGAACGACGAGAAGGTCAGGAGCTGGATGGCGAAGAACTCCGGTGGCCCGAACTTGAGGGCGATCTCCGCGAGGAGGGGGGCGAAGAGCGTGATGAGAATCACGGCGAAGAGCGCGCCCACAAAGGACGAGCTGAAGGCCGCGGTGAGGGCCTGGCCGCCGCGGCCCTCGCGGGCGAGCGGATAGCCGTCGAACGTCGTGGCCACCGACCACGGCTCGCCGGGGATATTGAATAGGATGGAGGTGATGGCCCCACCAAAGAGGGCGCCCCAGTAGAGGCTGGTGAGGAGAATGATGGCCGACGTCGGATGCATCGAGAAGGTGAGCGGGAGAAGAATAGCCACCCCGTTGGCGCCCCCCAGCCCGGGCAGGACACCGATGATGGTGCCGAGGGTGACGCCGATCACCGCGAGGAAAAGATTGTAGGGGTGCAGCGCCACCTGGAAGCCGAGGAGGAGATTCTCGATGCCCATCGCTCAGTAGCCCAACCAGGCTTCCACGGGTCCCTTCGGCATGGGCACGAGGAACCAGATCTCGAAGATGAGGAACACGCTCACCGCGAAAACCACGCTCACCACGACGGCGACGAGCCAGGAGTAGTGGCCGAAGCGCCGCATGTAGAAGCCCATGTAGAGGGCCGAGGAAAGATAGAGCCCGAGCCAATGCATCAAGAGGACGCAGGCCGTGGCCGGCCACAGAACGTCGAGCACGGGCCGGAGCTGCTCGCGAGTGACAAACGGTTTGCCGCTCTGCTGGCGGAGGGCGCGCCAGATGATGCCGAGGGATGCCCCGACGAGGAGCACGGCCAGCCAGAAGGGAAAGAAGCCGCTCTTGGGGCCGTCGGTGCTCCAGCCGATGCCGATGCGCAGCGAGTCCCAGATCACGAGCGCTCCGCCCGCGATCAGGACCAGCGCCGTCGTGACGTCCGCTGCGCGCATGGAGCGAACCTATTGCTTCAGAAGGCCGCCCTTGGCCATGAGGTCACGATGCACCTGTTCCTCTTTCTCCATCCACGCGGTGAGCTCAGGGCCCGTCAGCCACGCCGACTTGAGGGCGCCGTCGTTCAGATACGCCTGGAACTCCGGGGTGTCCATGACCTTCTTGAGGAAGCCCTGATACCACTCCACGGCGTCCTTGGGCATGGCGGGCGGGCCGAAGATCCCGCGGAGCATCAGGTAGGTGATGTCGGCGTTGAGGGCCTGCTTGACGGTGGGAATGTCCTTCCACTCCGGCGCGGTGAGGCGGGCGGAATCGAACACGGCGAGCGGCCGGACGCGCCCCGCCTTCCAGTGGCTCACGCACTCGATGGGATTGTTGACCGTGGAGTCCACGTGCTTGCCCACCAGATTGACGCACACCTCGCCCCCGCCCTTGAACGGCACGTAGGTGAACTTGATGGCGAGGGCCTGCTCCATCTGAATGGTGATGATCTGGTCTTCCTGGGCGGATCCGGTGCCGCCCATCTTCATCGCCCCGCCCTTGGCCTTGACGGCAGCCACATACTCCGCGGCCGTTTTGTACGGGGTGTCCGCGTTGACCCACAGAATGAACTCGTCGAGGGCCATCCGCGCCACGGGCGTCATATCCTTCCAGGAGAAGGGGATGCCCGTGTGGAGCGGCGTGGTGAAGATGTTGGACAGTGTAATGATGATGGTGTGGGGGTCTCCCCGCTTCCCCTTCACGTGGAGAAATCCCTCCGCCCCCGCGCCTCCGGATTTGTTCACCACGATGAGCGGCCGCGGCGAGAGCTTGTGCTTCTCGGCGACACCGGCGATCAGGCGGGCCATCTGGTCGGCGCCGCCCCCCGTCCCTGCGGGCACGATGAACTCGATGGGCTTGGTCGGCTCCCATGCGGCGTGCGCGGTGGGGAGAATGATCATCAGTGCGAGGGCACTGGCCGCGCCTAGCACAAGGATGCGTCCCCAATGACGTATCATCGCCTACCCCTTTCACGGTGCCATCGATAAGGGCGACGTCAATCGAATCCTCTGCGTGCCGGAACGGCGGGGACAGCGAATGAGCGATGATGAGTGGAGGCCGGGCGAGGCTCGAGGCCCCGGCCCGGCCCCCGAAGGTGCCGCGATCGGCTACTTCGCTTTACCTTCTTTCCAGAACGGGATAACGCCCGGAATTTCCCATTTGTTCCACATCTCGTCGACCTTTTCCTGGAAGTACGCGAGGTCTTCCTCGGTAAAGTGGGCGAACCGGCCCTGCTTGAGCAAGTACTCGCGCACGGGCTTGCGCGGCCGCCCTTCGGCGATCGCCTTCGACTTCCCGTAGTGACGCACCACACCGTCCTCCACCTCATAGAGCGGGAAGACACCTGTTTCCACCGCGAGCTCGCCGAGCTCGTGGCTGAGCATGGGGTCATAGTCCCAGCCCTTCGGGCACGGATCGAGCGAGTGGATGAAGGTCGGCCCGCCAATGCTGAGTGCCTTGCGGACCTTGTTCATCATCTCCACCGCGTAGGAGGCGTCCACGGTGGCCACGTAGCGGCACTCAGGATGCCCGGCCGCGAGCATGCCCGCGGTGTTCTTCTTCCACCGGGTGTGAATGAGCCGGTGCACGGAGCCGGGCGGGCTGAAGGTGGTGTTCGCCCCGTAGGGGGTCGAGCCCGAGAGCTGGATGTCGGTGTTGGCGTACGACTCGTTGTCGTACATCAGGATGAGGCAGTTGTAGTCCTTGTGGGTCAGCGTGGCGGAGATACCGTTCAGCCCCATGTCCGCGCCCCCGCCGTCGCCGCAGAACGCGATGACGTTGATGGGCTCGCTCTTCATCTTGCCCTTGCGCATGAGGGCCTTGAGCCCCGCCGAGGTACCGAGCGCTGCCGCGCCCGAGGAGCCGAGCTGGGTGTGCATCCATGGCACCACCCACGGCGTCGTGTAGTACGTCGTGTTCGCCACGTACATGCAACCGGTGGAGCCGAGGACAATGGTGCGCGGGCCGGCCGCCTTGACCATGAGCTTCATGACCAGGGCCGACTCGCAACCCTGGCAGGTACGATGGCCCGAGGTAAAGTATTCCTCGAGAGTGACCCGCTTAACTCCTCGGAAAGGCTGGAGTGTCTGGGTTACATTTGCGAAAGTTTCAGCCATGTGGTGGTCTCCCTATTCCCGTACGCCGAGCCACTGCGTCTTGAGCGGGGACTTGCCCGAGGACGCCGCCTCGAAGCAAAGGTCCGCGGCTTTGTACACGTCTTCGAGCGTCACCTCGCGACCTCCCAGGCCGCAGATGAAGGAGAGCAGCGGCGGCCGCTTCTCGGCATTGTACATGGCCGCCCGGATTTCGTTGGCGACCACGCCCGAGCCGAAAGGCGAGCCGAAGGAGTAGTCGCGGTCGATGACGCCGATGGCCTTGGCTCCCTGCAGAGCAGCGGCCATCCTCTCGGTGGGAAACGGACGGAACCAGCGCGGCCGGATCAGACCGACCTTCTTGCCCTTGGCGCGCATGTTGCGGATGCCGACCTTGAAGGGCAGCGAGATCGTCCCCATACCCATCAGGATGACGTCGGCGTCCTCCGTCATGTACTCCTCGAACCACGGGTTCTCCGGTCCCCGCCCGAAGACCTTGCGGAAATCCGCGTAGGCCTCCTCGATGACCGTGTAGGCCCGGCCCATCGCCTCGTTGTTCTGGCGGCGGATCTCGATGACCCAGTCCTCGTTGGCCTGGGGAGCGACGGTGATGGGATTGTCCGGATGGAGGAGCAGATCGCCGCGATCGTAGCGCGGGAGGAACTTGTCCACCTTCGCCCGGCTCGGCACCTGGACGATGGCCTGCGAGTGCGTCAGGAAGGCGCCGTCCGCCGAGATGGCGCAGGGCAGGAAGACCCGGCGGTCCTCCGCGATCCGATAGGCGAGGAGCGTGGTGTCCAGCATCTCCTG
>DATGCY010000584.1:0-8262 GCA_035311385.1 Candidatus Methylomirabilota bacterium | reverse complement strand
CCGCATGGACGAGGCGCTCAAGGAAAAGACGAAGCAGACGGCGCGGCTGCTCTTCCACACCCTCAAGGAGGGGGTCGGTTTCGAGGACTGGAAGAAGATCGACAAGGAGCTGGCCCGCGAGCTCTCCATGTTCTTCACGGGGAAGCTCTACAGCCGCGAGGTCATCTCCCAGAAACAGCGCGAGCTGTGCGCGGTGGCCAGTCTCACCGTGCTCAACCGCGAGCGCGAAGTGCACGCCCACATCCACGCCGCTCTCAACGTGGGAGCGACCAAGCGCGAAGTGGCCGAGGTCATTTTCCAGCAGGTGACGTACGGGGGCATGCCCGTGGTGGTGGAAGCGCTCCGCGTCTACAAGCAGGTGCTGGAGGAGCGCGGCGAATGGCCGTGATGCATCCGACCGTCACCGCCGGTCTCGAGGCGGCGCGCGCGGCCGGGGAGATCGCCATGCACTACTACCGAGGCGGCTTCGAGGTCACCATCAAGCCCGACCAGACTCCGGTGACCCAGGCCGATCAGGAAGCGGAAAAGGCCATCCGCGCTATCCTCTCCCGCGCCACGCCGGACTGCGGCTTTCTCGGCGAGGAGTTCGGGGAGGAGGGCTCGCGATCGCGGCGCTGGATCATCGACCCCATCGATGGAACCAAGAACTTCGTGCGCCACATCCCCATCTGGGCCGTGCTCATCGCTTTCGAAGAGGAAGGCGAGATCACCACGGGCGTGGTCCACAATCCCGTCACCGGCGAGCTCTTCTGGGCGCGCAAGGGCGAGGGCGCGTGGGCCAACGGCGAGCGCATCCGCGTCTCGACGTGCTCCGTCATGAAGGACGCCATGCTGCTGCACTCGAGCCTCAACCTGCTCAAGAACCTCGGCTACTGGGACGGTTTCGTGCGTCTCGTCGACGCCACCTCGCGTCAGCGCGGCTTCGGCGACTACTACGGCTACTGCCTGGTGGCCGCGGGAAAGGGCGAGATCTACGCCGAGGGCGATCTCAAGCCCTGGGACGCCGCCCCCATGAAGATCCTCATAGAGGAGGCGGGCGGACGACTCACCGACTTCGAGGGCAAGCCCGACATCTATACGGGCACCGTGCTCGCCACCAATGGACTGCTGCACGATGAGGCGCTCCGTCTTCTCCGCCGCGCGTGACGTGACGGGCTGGGCCCGGGCCGCCGTCGGCGTCGATCAGGCGCACGAGGCCCTCGGTCACCGCACCTTCGAAGCAGACGGCGCGGTGTTCATCCGCAACCCCGCCCTGCCGGACATCCACGTGGCCAACTACTGCCGCTCGGTGACGGCGGCGACGCCGGACGCGGTGGACCGGCTCCTCGCCCGGGCCGACCGCGAGTTCCGCGACTGCCCACATCGCTGCTTCGAGGTGGATCCCGACACGCCTCCGGCCTTCGAGGAGCGGCTGGTACGCGAGGGCTACGACGCCCGCGAGTTCGTCCTCATGGTGCTGGAAGGCGAGCTGCGCGGCCGAGCGAAGCCCATCGACCTGGAGCTGACGGCGAGCGAAGCGGGCTGGGCCGCCGCCGATCGCCTCAAGCGGCTCGACTGGGCCGAGGCGCGGCAGAAAGCGGGCCTCGCTCCGCTGCCCCGCGTGGGCGATCGCCTCGCCCTTGCCTCACGGCTCAAGACACCGCCCGATCGGAAGTGGCTCGCCCGCGTCGACGGAGCGGCCCGCGGCATGTCCTCCGTCTGGCAGGTGAACGGGCTGGGGCAGGTGGAGGACGTCTTCGTCGAGCCAGCCTATCGCCACCGAGGCATTGCCACCGCCCTCATTCACCACTGCGTCGCGGACTGTCGTGGGCAGGGTGCGGGGGCGGTGGTCATCGTCGCGGACGCCTCCGACACTCCGAAGCACATGTACGCGGCCATGGGTTTCCGCCCGGTGGCGACCAAGCGCCGGTATGTGCGGTACCCGCGCGCTCATTCCTGACGGACCTGAGGATGCATGACCGATACGAAGGAGATCTTCGAGAACTCGTCGAGAGATCGACAGACGCGAAACGCGACGAAAGCTCGCGCTGATCAGCGGGGATCGTGTTTGAGCGCGCGATGATGCCGGGCCGTCCGGGAGCGGCGCGAGGCGCGGGCGGCCGCGCGCCCGGTCAGGACGTGGGCGGCGAGCAACAGGGGCACGCTCAGTCCCACCACGATGTGCACGTCGCTCGTCCAGCGCCGAAGCGTGTCCGAGCCCGCGTAGTAGAGTCCGAACGCCGTCACGACGAGGATCGCGTTCACCGCCAGCATCACCGTACCCATTCCCCGATTCTCTCTGCGCCGCCAGGAGATCACGGTGTGGAAAGGGAGGAGCGTGCCCAAGAGGACGAGCATGAGCATGGCCGCGGCGCCATGGAGCATGAGGACATACGAGGTTCCCTTGCCCCAGGCTTCCATTCCTCCGTCCTGCTGGAGCCAGTTCATCACCAGCCACCCCGCCCCGGTGACGAAGAGCGCGGCCACCGTGACGTACAGGAGCCGGCGGAATCGAGGCTCAAGCCGCAAGGCGCACCCGTCCCCACCAATCGCGAGTGATGCGGAGCTCTCCGTCATTGGCCAGGAAGAGCGCGCTCGCGCCGTAGTGCGCCAGGAGAGCGGCCTCGCGCTCTCCCCCGAGCATGACGACCTTCGTCAGCGCATCGGCCACCATGCACGTCGACGCGCGGACCGTCGCGCCGAGGACCGCACGGGCGGGAGTGCCGGTCCGGGGGTCGATGATGGCAGGCGCCATCACGGCCGACGACTCGAAGAGATCGATACGTCCGCTGCTCGAGGCGAGCGCCTCGTTGCGGAGCTCCAGTCGGCAGAGAATCGACCCGGGGTGACGGGGATGTCGGATGGCAATCGTAGACTCGTCCACCCCGAAGACCGCGACATCCCCGCCTGCATTCACCACGCCCTGCGGCACGTCCCGCGCATGGAGAGTGAGGGCGGCCCGGTCGACGGCGAAACCCTTCGCGATGCCGCCCAGGTCGATACTGAAATCTCGTCGCAAGAAGCGAACCCGACGCCCGTCCATCAACTCGATGGCGGGCCGGGTGCTCCGGGGCACCGGCCGGCCCGGCGGGGCAACGCCGATGTCGAACAGCCCGTCGGTAGCCACTTGAAGCTCGAGCGCGGCCGCGAGGACTTCATGGGTCCAGGGATGCACGGTGACCGTACGCGCCGCGGCCTCCCGGTTGAGGCGGCTCACGTCGCTGGCTGGATCGCAGGGGCTCATGAGCCGCTGCACCTCCGCGACGACGCGGAAAGCCTCCTCGATGGCCGCGTCGAGGCCCCGACGCGAGATGCCTCTCGCCTCGATCTCCACGAAGGTGCCGAGGAGGGCCCGCGCCCGGCGCGCGCTAGTGAAGGCAGGTCTCATAGAAGGCCAGGATCCGTTTCACGCCCTCGGTGACGTGCTGGGACGAGAGGGTGGCGCCGGAGATGTTGCGGATGTCCCGATCGAGGGTGACGGGGTCGCGACTCGTCTTGCCGACGAACTGCTCGAGCCAGCTGTGACTGGTGATCTCGCCGCCGTGGGGCTCCCGGTACTCCAGCACCTCGACCGCCTTGATGTGCCCGTCCGGCTCGAGGGCGACCGAGTAGTCGATGACGAGATGCTTGCCGATCACATAGTCCACGATGAAGAAGCCCAAGAGACGGCCGTCCGCCTGGGCCCGCCACACCTGCTGACCGCGCGACCGCACCTTCTGACCAGACAACCGCTCGATGGCGGCGACGTCGGAGGGACGGAAGATGACATGGGCTTCAACGAACTGGGTCGCCGCCGGGAAGGCCAGGTGCTGGGCTTCGTCCACCGTCAGGTACCGCGTCGCATACCCCGGGGGGGCGACGGACATGACGATGGCCGCGGGCACGACCACCCTGATCCAGTCCGATGGCATCGAGGGCGACATCAGTTGAAGTAGAAGCCCACTCCGCCCAGCACGTAGTCACACTTGCAGCCGCCCCGCTGGCGGTCCGTGACGTTCTCGTACGTGAGCTTGAGGACGAGCTTCCGTCCTGGGAAGACCGCGAAGCCGGTCGTCTGGATCTGCTGCTGGCCGGAGCCGGTGGGGGCATTCAAGTCCGAGCCGCGGAAGCCGCCCGTCTGCAGATTCTGGTAGGTGTACCGGTAGAAGGGAACCAGCTCCCACTCCGTGCCGAGGGCCTGGCCGAGCGGGAAATGATAGGCGATCTCCCCGGACATCCCATACATGGCGCGGCCGACGTTGTTGGTGGGATCGGAGTCGTTGTTGGCGCGGAGGTTCTTGTTGTTGCCGAAGAAGTCTCCCACGTACTCGGCCCGGAACTCGAGACCAGTGTTGGGCACGCGATAGCGGAACTCGGTATCGACCATGGTCAGGCTCGATTGCTTCAGGGGCAAGCCGGTGTTGGAATACGCGCCGCGCGGCGTCGTGTTCGGCGAATAGTAGACGCTCGTGCTTCCCGCAAATCCGGGAATGAACGGCGGTCGATAGCTGACGCGCGCGGCGGTGGCCAGGACATTGCTCAGCTGGCGAAAGTCACCGATGGGCGATTTGGCAAAGGCGAGCGCATCCTTGCCGCTGAACCCCGGGGCGTAGCCTTCGGGGAAGGGAGGCACGGAGTTGCCGTCCGTGCGGGAGTTTATGCCATTGCCGAAGTCCTCGAGCGAGGTGCTGACCTGCACCTGGTAGTCCAGATTGTCGACGATCTTCCCGTACACGCTCATGGCGGGCTCGAACCAGGTGGTGGGCACGAGACCGTTGGCCAGAGTGGGCCGGTTGACGCTGTAGAAGAGGGTGGGCTCGTGGTAGAGGTTGGTGTACCCGATGGGCACGAGGTCGACGCCCGGCGCCCGCACGTTGAAGTACGGGTTGATCCTGAAATCGACCCAGGCCTGCTCGATGCCCACCGCGCCGTTCTCTTTGTCGTCCTCGTCGCCGGCGATGCCGCCGTGCTCGAACTCGATCTCGGAATAGAAAAAGATGCTGTCCGTGAAGGCGTAGCTCGGCATCAAGACGACCCTGGCCATGTCGGCGCCGAGCTGCCACTGGCCGTTGTGGTCCGGATTTTGGATCTTTCCGAACTTGAACTCACCGTACATGCCTATCTTCAACCCCTCCAGAGGCGAGGGGAGGATGCCGAAGAGATCCCGATTGCTTGTCGTCGGTGCCGGCGCTTGAGGTGTCATCGCCGCCGCTGGCGCGGCAGGGGCTGGCGCGGCAGCCGCGGGCGGAGCAGCCGCGGGCGGAGCGGGGGCCGCGGGCGGAGCGGGGGCCGCGGGCGCCGGCTGCGCCTTCATGAGCTCCATTTGCTGGCGTAGCGTTCGCATCTCGTCTTCGAGCGTCTTGAGCTTCTGCTCCAACTCTTCCTGCGAGGCACCAAGGGCGGGCGACATCCGGCCGAATGCCATCAAGACCAGCAACGCCAGCATGCCGACCGTGACGAACCTGGGGCGTCCGGTTCTGGCCACGAGCCCTCCGAGTCGACCGGGGCGATCGCCCCGTGTCGAAGTTAGGTGGCTCGCTGCCTGAAGCGGAGGGCGCCTGTGGGTGGCTGGCTGGTGGGACCTCTCTCACGTGAGCATCCGCGCTTGATTGGTGGCATGTACGCAGCGATCGATCCGCTCGGGATCGAGTCGTTAGCCTAGGCTAATGAGGAAGGTTCTGTCAACCGTACAATCGACGGCTGGGTAGGCTTACGTGGATCGAACCGAGGGACGCTTCTACCTGCTAGCCGAGGGCTCGCTGGAGGCAGACGCCGATATCCCGGATCTCCTCGGCGCAGACCGAGTGAGGCATCGGATACTCGTGCCACTCGACGCGGTAGCCGAGGGCGCTGAGGCGATCGCGAGACTGCGCGGCCCGCGCGAGCGGGATGAGGGGATCCTCGACGCCGTGAGCCATGAAGATCGGCACGTCGCGCGCGGCGGCGCTCGCTTCCTTCTCCAGGGTGTCGGCCAGCGGAAGATAGGTGGACAGCGCGAGGACGCCCGCGAGCGGGTCCGGGTGGCGCAGCCCCGTCTGGAGCGCGATGGCGCCGCCCTGGGAGAAGCCCGCCAGGACGATGCGATGCGCAGCGACCCCGCGGCCGCGCTCTCGGGCGATGAGCGCCTCCACGCGTGACTGCGAGGCGCGGATGCCCGCCGCGTCCTGCCGGCCGTCATGGCCGATGTCGTACCACGCGCGCATGCGGGCGCCGCCGTTGATGGTGACGGCCTGGATCGGCGCGTGCGGGAAGATGAAGCGCACCGCCGTCGCCGGCGGCAACGACAGCTCAGGCACGATGGGCTCGAAGTCGTGGCCATCGGCGCCGAGGCCGTGAAGCCAGATGATGGCGGCCCGGGGGGCCGGGCCCGTCTCGACCTCGATGGTGTCGAGTAGCTCGCTCATGCCGGAGTCCAGTCGTGGGTGAGTCGGCGCACGCGTTCCATGAGCGTCTCCTGGTCGAGGGTGGCGAGCCGTTGCCGGGCGACGACCGGCCGGCCATGCACCCACACGTCGGTGATGGCCTGCGGCGACATCGCGTAGACCACGTTCTTGAGCAGGCGCGAGGGCGGGTGCAGGGATGGATGGGCGAGATCCACGGCCACGAGGTCCGCCAGATGTCCCGGGGCAATCTCCCCCGCCTCAAGGCCGAGGAGACGAGCGCCGCCACGTGTACCCATGGTGAAAGCCGCCTCGGCGGGCAGGCGCGTGCCGTCGAGGTGGCGCACCTTCTGGAGCAGAGCGGCCATGCGCATTTCTTCGAACACGCTCAAGCGGTTGTTGGTGCAGCCGCCGTCCGTGCCGAGGCCAATGCGCACGCCCGCTCTCTGCAGCTCCGTGATGCGCGTGATGCCGTCACCCAGGATCATGTTGGAGGAGGGACAGTAGGCGAGGCCGACGCCACGCTCGCCCATGAGCCGGACCTCATCGTCGTCGAGCCACACGCAATGGACACCGATCATCCGCTCGCCGAGCACGCCGAGCTTGTCCAGGTAACGGATGGGGGTCGCGCCGTGCTCTTCGAGAGTACGCGCGCCTTCATACTGCCCTTCTGCCACGTGGATGTGGAAGGGCGTGCCCGTCGAGTTCGCCACCTCGAAGCCGGCGCGGATCATGGCTGGAGAAGCCCCGTGCGGGCTGTGGGGCGCGGGCTGCACGGAGACGAGCGGGTCCGTCGCATATTTGGCGACGAGATCGGCGGTGCGACGGGCCGCGTCCTCGGGCCGCTCGCGGTAGCGAGCGGGGGCGCCCTCCCAGTCATACATGGTCCGCGCGAGGACGAGACGGATCCCCACGTCGCGCGCCGCCTGGATCACCACCTCCGCGTTGTCGTTGCCCTCGTCCTGGAGGTAGAAGAAGTCCACGCACGTCGTGGCGCCGTGCAGGAGCATCTCCGCGAAAGCGAAGGCGGCGCCGAGGTAGATCCCTTCACGATCGAGCCGTGTGGAATACGGGTACAGCACGCGATCGCGCCACGCCATGAAGTCGAGGTCGTCGCCGAGCCCGCGCAGGAGCGACTGGAAAGTGTGGCAGTGCGTGTTCACGGTGCCGGGCAGAAGGAGCGCGCCCGGAAGGCGAGTGGTTCCCCGAGCATCCGTGGCAGAGGTGAGTGCGGTGATGCGCCCGTCGGCCACGTCCACGGCGAGGCCCGACTGCATGCGGCCATCGACGTGGACGAGATCGGGAAGGAGGCGCATCGGCGCGTGGATTCTACCGCGCCCCTCTCACACGCTCAACACGCCACCGTGCCCGGCGCCGCCCCCAGAAGCGGCAGCGGTCGATGATGACGGCCAGGGAGAGCACGGAGCACACGAGCAGGGGGAATCATCACGGGCCCGCCCTTGGCGAGCTTGCCGATCAATGCGCTGATATGGTGCACGAGCCGCTCTCCATCTCCGGTGGAGTGTCGGAATCCACGGGATCTGGTGGCTTGCTGGCGGAGTGAAAAGGGGCTCGGTGGCTGGCTGGAATGAACCGCTGCTGCTACTTGGTGAGGATGAGCTTGTCCGCCTTGGTAATGTGTAGCCGGTATTCCATCCCTTGATGCACGATGACGATCTCGCGACGACCGTTGAAGAGATCGTCGCTCTGGATGCGCGGAGAGGGCGAGCGGAGACCGATGTCTGCCTGCTCACCTGCTTTGCCGCTCACTTCCGTTGTCCCTGGGCGCCCACCGCGTTGCGCGCTTCCTCGACGAGAGCGGCGACCATGCGATAGCACGCACCACAGTCCGTGCCCGCGCCACAGGCCCGCGACACGTCCCGCGCCGTCTTGGCCCCGGCGGCCACCGTGGCCTCGATGGATC
>DATGCY010000583.1:0-3798 GCA_035311385.1 Candidatus Methylomirabilota bacterium | reverse complement strand
GGGCGCGTCCACGCGCGGACTTGATAGTGGTGCCGCGGCCCATCACCGCTCCCGCCGCGGTAGCGCCGAGGCAGACCAGCACCTCCGGCTTGATGACCCACAGCTCCTTGTCGAACCACGGTCGGCACGCCTCGACCTCGTCCTGGCGAGGCTTGTCGTGGATTCGACGCTTGCCGCCCTCCTCGCCCTTCCACTTGAAGTGCTTGACCGCGTTCGTGATGTAGACGCTGCGCCTCTCCACCCCTGCCTGCTCGAGCGCCTCGTCGAGGAGACGGCCCGCGGGGCCCACGAAGGGGCGGCCTGTCAGATCCTCCTCGTGCCCTGGCTGCTCTCCCACGAGGACCATGCGCGCCGACGCGCTCCCCTCGCCGAACACGGTCTGCGTGGCGCGCTTGTAAAGGTCGCAGGCCGTGCAGGACGCGGCTTGCCGACGCAACATGGCCAAGGTCAGTCGGCCGTGCGGCTGCTGCTCCTCTAGATCTCCCTCTGGTTTTACACCGCGCATGGCGTGAGGCAGCCGCAAGAGCCATGCCAGCGCGTCTATCCCCCCTCCAACTGGAAGAGAAGGATGCCAGTCGCCACAAGGGCGATGGCCAAGGCTCTCAACCACGTCATCGGCTCGCCGAGCAGCAGAAAGCCCACGATGAGGACCAGCGCGGTGGAGGTGCCGCCGATGATGAGCGACGAGGTGATGCGCAGCCCGTGCTCGTACGCGAGGAGGCCGAAGGTGTCCACGCCCGCCGCCGCGATACCGGCCAGGGCGAGGAACCACACAGCGTCGGCGCGCAGGGCGATCTCGTGGCCGCGGGCTCGCATCACGAGCATCACGATACAGTTCACGACGAAGGCGGCGCCGGTGATGACCATGGCGGCGAGGGCCACGTTGATGCGGGCCGCGCCTAGCTTGAGACACACCGACCACGTCGCCGCGGAGGCGCCTGCCAGGACGGCGAATAGCACCGCGGCTCGAATCATTCGTTGCGCCTCAGAAACTTCGCCACAGGATCCAGGGCACGCCGATCGCGAGGTAGAGACCGAGGAACACCACACCCAGGATCAACCCCAGCGTCCAGAACTCCGTGCGGGAGATGTAACCGCAGCGGTAGTACACGGGCGAGGGCCCGGTAGCGTAGGGGGTGAGGATGCCCATCATGCCGAAGGTGTAGCCGAGGGCAAGGGCCCAGCCCTTCGGGCTCAGGCCGGGCACGGTGACGGCGAGGATGAGGAAGAGCGGCAGCAGAGCCGTGGCATGACCGGAGATGGTGGCGAAGAGGTAGTGCACGAAGAAGAACACCGTAATCAGGAACACCACGGCCACCGGGAGGGTGAGGCTCGACATCACCGGTTTGATAGTGGCGGCCACCCACGGAACGAACTCCACCTGTACGAGGCCGCTCGCCATGGTCACCAGGGTGGCGATCCACATCACGGTGTCCCAGGCGCGGCGATTGCCGAGGATGTCGTCCCACGAAACCACGCCGCGCACGACCAGGAGCACCACGCCGAGGAGCGCCGCCGTCGTGGCGTCGGTGTAGCGGCTGCCCCCGATCCACAGCGCAATGACGAGGAGGGTGCCGGACAGCATCAGCCACTCCATCCGGCGCATGGGACCGAGGCGCTTGAGCTCTTCAGCCGCCCACTTGGGCGCGCTGGGCACCCACGTGATCTCGGGCGGGTAGATGCGGTGGAGGAACGGCGGCAGCCCCACGAGGAGAAGAACGCCCACGGGGAGAAACCCCGTCACCCAGTCGATCCACGGGATGGTCACCCCCAAGGTGTCGGCGATCAGGAGCACGGCGAGGATGTTCGGGGCCAGCGCGGTGGGGAACATGCTGCTCGTCACACAGGTGGCGCCCAGCGCCGAGTACATGAGATAGCCGCCGATCTTCCGCGCGGTGGGGCCGGGCTCCGAGCCGTAGAGCGACGGAATGTTGCGGATGACGGGGTAGATAGTGCCGGCGCTCCTCGCCGTGTTCGATGGCGTGAAGGGCGCGATAGCGAGGTCGGCGAGGGTGATCGCGTAGCCGAGGCCGAGCGAGCTACTCCCGAAGCGGCGGATCAGCCGCAGCGCGATACGCTTGCCCAGCCCCGTCTTCTCGTAGCCCACGGAGAGCACGTAGGCGCCGAAGATGAGCCACACCGTCGGCTGGCCGAAGCCGCTGAGCGCCCAGTTCACGGCCTGCGTCGGGTTCTTGAACACGAGCCCCGACATGGCGGCGATGACCACGCCGGCCAGCCCCACCGCCCCCGGCGGGATGGGCTCGGTCGCCACCCCCACGATGACGGCGGCGAAAAGGGCGAAGTAGTACCACGCCTGTGGCTTGAGCCCTTCGGGCACGGGCAACAGGACGATGAGCCCGCCCACGAGGAGGGGCGGCGCCGCGCGGACGAAGAAGCTGCGCCGCTCGGGGGTCACCGGGAGCGGCCGCCGAGCGAGCGCAGGAAGGCCTCCACCTCCGCGCGCAGGGGCAGCGAGTCCTGCGCTCCACGCTTCGTGCAGGCGAGCGCCGCCGCGGCGTTGGCGAGGGGGATCGCCTGCTCGAGCGAGCCGCCCGCGGCCAGTCCCACGGCGAGCGCGCCGTTGAAGGCATCACCCGCCGCCGTGGTATCGACCGCCTCTACGGGAAAGGCGGGGAAGTGCACGACGCTCTCGCCCTCGCAGGCGAGCACGCCCCGTTCGCCCATGGTCACCAGGACCACGCCGGCCCCCGAGGCGCGCAGGTGCGTGGCGGCCGTGGCCGCATCCTCGAGCGTATCGACGGCGAGCTCGGTCAGCCGTGCCGCCTCGTGCTGGTTCGGCGACAGGTAGTCCGCGAGCGTGAGGAGCTCCGGGTCGAGCGGCTGCACCGGCGCGGGATTCAGGACCGTGGTCACGCCCTGGCGCCGCGCTTCGGCGAGCGCCCACCGCACCACGGGCAGCGGCGTCTCGAGCTGGCAGGCGACCACGTCGGCCCACGCGATGCTGGGGGCGTACGGCGCGACCATCTCGACGGTGAGCCGGTGATTGGCCCCGGGCGCCACGGCGATCTGGTTTCGCCCCTGCGCGTCGACCATGATCAGCGCGGTGCCCGTGGCGGCATCCGGCGCCGCGATAAGCCCGCTCACATCGATGCCCGCCGTCCCCAGGCTCTCTGCGATGCGACGACCGTCGGGATCGTCGCCGATACAGCCGATCATCCTCACCTCGCCTCCCAGACGCCGGGCCGCCACCGCCTGGTTCGCGCCCTTGCCCCCCAGGTTCACGAGGAGCGTCCCCCCGGAGACGGTTTCGCCGGGATTGGGGAGCCGCGACAGGCCGACCGTGTAGTCGACGTTGGCGGAGCCGATCACGCACACGCGCGGCACAGTCGCTCCAGGATGAAGTGAAGGGCTTGCGGCACGTCCACGCTCAACGCGGCACGGCAGGTCGACGGCGGCTTGCGATAGGCCTCGAGGTCCCGGAGCTCGGCCACCGTCATGCCTCGGGTGAGCCGGCCCTCCGCCTCCACCGCTACGTGCAGCGGCTCGAAGCCGACCAGATTCGGCTCCACCGCCACCGCCATGGCGAGCGGATCGTGGAGGAAGATGCCCCCCTCGTTCCGCGACTCCCCGAACTCGAAGCCGAAGAGCGTGAAGTCCTCGAGGAAGCGGGCGCGGGGTGACCGGACGCGGGGGAGCGCGCCCTGGAGGATCCCACGACTCAACATGACCTTGCGCGTGACGTCGAGGGGCACGAGATCGATGGGCAGACCCGCCGCGAAGACGATGGCCGCGGCGTCGGGGTCAACGTACATGTTGAACTCGGCCACCGGGGTGACG
>DATGCY010000582.1:0-2953 GCA_035311385.1 Candidatus Methylomirabilota bacterium | reverse complement strand
TTGGAAAAATTTGTTGCCGCTGGAGTGTAACACGAGGCGAGGTATAGTACCGTCCATGACCACCTTTCCTCTCGCTCTCGACGGCATCCGCGTCATCGATCTCTCGCGTGTCATCGCCGGACCGTGGTGCGGGGCGCTCCTCGCTGATCTCGGCGCCGACGTGATCAAGGTGGAAGATCCCGGCGGTGGTGACGAGTCGCGCACGTGGCCACCCCACAAGGATGGCGAAGCGGCCGCCTATCTCCTTTTCAACCGCAACAAGCGCGGCCTCCAGCTCGATCTCAAGCAGCCGGAGGCGGTGGAGGTGATGAAAGCCCTCGTGGCGTCGGCGGACGTGGTCATCGAGAACTTCCGCACGGGCACCATGGAGAGCTTCGGTCTCGGCTACGACACACTGGCCGCGATCAACCCGCGCCTCATCTATTGCTCGATCTCCGCCTTCGGCCGCACGGGGCCGCGCAAGGACTCGCCGGGCTACGAGGCGCTCATGCAGGCCTTCTCCGGCATCATGTCCATCACGGGCGAGCCGGGAGGTCAGCCCGTGCGGGCGGGAGTCTCTTTCCTCGACCTCTCCACGGGCATACTGTGCGCCCTCGGCGTGTGCGCGGCGGTGATTCAACGCGAGAAGACGGGGCTCGGGCAGCGGGTGGACGGCTCGCTCCTGGAGACTGCGGTGAGCCTCCTCGCCTTCCACGCGGAGGGCTATCTCCTCACCGGCGCCGTTCCCAAGGCCCTCGGCTCCGGGCATCCGTCGCTGTCGCCCTATCGCAACTTCCAGTGCAAGGACGGCCAGTGGATCTTCATCGCCGCTGCCAACGACCGCTTCTGGCACAAGCTGGCAAACGCTCTCGGCCTTGCCGAGCTCGCGGAGGACTCGCGCTTCGCCGTCAACCAGCAGCGGGTGAAGCACCGCGCGGAGCTCGAGGCGGTCCTCGAGCGGGTGATCGGCGAGCGGGAGCGCGAGCCGCTCCTCAAGCTCCTCGCGGAAGCCGACGTGCCCGCCACGCCCGTGCACACGGTGGATCAGGTGATGAGCGATCCCCAGACGGTGGAGCGCGGCATCGTGCAGAAGACCACGCATCCCAAGCTCGGCGAGATTCCCGTGGTGGGCACGCCCCTCAGGTTCTCGCGCATGTCGCCGGGCGTCCGCCGCGCCGCTCCCCTCCGGGGCGAGCACACCGACCAGATCCTCGCGGAGTGCGGGCTCGCGCCGGAGAAGATCCGAGAGCTGCGGGACCGGAAGGTCGTAGCCTAGCTCTTTCACGCTGGGAAGGGGGAACTCATGTTCGGTCTTCACAAGGTCTCGATGATCAGTCGCGACGAGGCGCTACCCGGCCGCGCCACCGCCATGCCGGTGCCCGAGAAGCACTTCGTGAGCGGAGCCCGCCTCACTCCACCCTTCCCCGAGGGGACGGAGCTCGCCCTCTTCGGCATGGGCTGCTTCTGGGGCGAGGAACGCGTCTTCTGGCAAACCGCAGGCGTGTACTCGACCTCCGTCGGCTACGCGGGCGGCGTCACTCCCAATCCGACCTACGAGGAAGTGTGCAGCGGAATGACGGGACACGCGGAAGTGGTGCGCGTGGTCTTCGATCCTCAAGCCGTCTCGTACGAGAGATTGCTTCGGCTCTTCTGGGAGCATCACGATCCGACCCAAGGCATGCGGCAGGGCAACGACGTGGGTACCCAGTACCGCTCGGCCATCTACACCTACGGCGAGGCTCAGCTCAAGGCAGCCCTCGCCTCCAAGGAGGCGTATCAGAAGGTGCTGACCAAGGCGGGCTACAAGGCGATCACCACGGAGATCCGCGACGCGCCCGAGTTCTACTACGCGGAGGATTACCACCAGCAGTACCTGGCGAAGAATCCCTGGGGTTACTGTGGCAGCGGAGGCACCGGCGTGAGCTGCCCCGTCGGGCTCGCCACCGCGTGAGGGCCCTCGGTCGAAGAGTCGCCACTCTCTGTCTCTTCGTGGCCGCCGCGACCGGCGGCTGCGCGTGGATCGGCTCGGCGGACAATCCGGAAGCGCTCGTGCGCGACGGCCGCGACCTCTACCTTGCCCGCCGCTATGACGAAGCCATCGTCAAGCTGGAGCGGGCGACCGCGCTCGACGCCTCGAGCTGGACCGCCCATCTCTATCTCGCCCGCTGCTACATGGCCAAGGAGAACTGGACCGTCGCCATCGCCGAGGCGCGGCTTGCGTATGAGACGCAGCCCGACGGCGAGGAGGTGGAGGAGGTTTTCTCCGCCGCGCTTCTCGGCGGCGGCGCGGCCGCCGTGCACACCGAGCGGTTCACCCTGGCCATTGCGGACTTCAGCGAATATGTCAGCCTGCACCCGAACGACGCGCGCGGCTTTCTCGGCCTGGGCCAAGCCGATGTGGGCGCCGGTCACTACGCGAGCGCCCTCGGCGCCTTCACGCGGGGGATCGAGAACGATCGCATCGGCTCGGTGAAACCGGATCTCCTGCGCGGGCTGCTGGACGGCGGCACGCGCGCGCTCCGGGGCGGCGAGGCCAAGGAAGCCGTGCCGCTGCTGCAACACTACGTTCAGGTCAATCCCACCAACGCCGTCGCCTACGCCGCGCTGGCCCGCGCCCTGCTCGAGACGGGCCACGGAGCGAACGCGCGCGAAGCGCTCAATCACGCCCTGCAGCTCGATCCACGTCTGCCCGACGCGGCCGCCCTTCGGCGCGAGTTGCCCTAGCCCGGTCTCTTCCCGCGCTTGGAGCGCGAGACGGGGCGGGGCCCGTCGTCGAGGGCGGGGAGCGCTCCCGCTGCGTCACCCGCTCGCCTGAATCGCCGCCCGGCGGGCGGCGCACAGGACGAGGGGGTCCCTGTACGCTCTTCCCATGGACGGACCTCGATGGGAGCGCCGAAGGGGGTCGGCGCGGCCAGCGCCCGGAGTGGACGGCGCCCCATCGAGGATGCCGGGGGGCACGTCCCGTGGGGAGTAG
>DATGCY010000581.1:0-3516 GCA_035311385.1 Candidatus Methylomirabilota bacterium | reverse complement strand
CGTGCGGGATCACCCTCGAGGTGGGTGGGAGGAGCGAGGGGAGGCGGCGGGTTCTTGATGCCCGCCCCCGTCAGGATCATCACCACGCGAGTCCCCGCCTCGACCTCGCCCGCTTCCTTCATCTGGCAGAGGGCGGCGAGCGCGGCCGCTGCCTCCGGTCCCGTCCAGATGCCTTCGACCCGCGCGAGGAGACGTTGAGCCTCGACGATGGCGCTCTCGCTCACCGCGTGGGGATGGCCTCCCGTCTCGCGCATGATTCGCAGCATCTGGCGTCCTGCGAAGGGACCGGGCACGCGCAGGCCGGGGGCATCGGTGACCGGATTCTCCCAGAGCGCGGTGGTCTCCGCCTTGTCCTCCCACGCCTTCACGAGCGGGGCACAACCTTCTGCCTGCACGGCGATGAAGCGCGGTTGAGCCGCCTTGATCCAGCCCAGCCCCGCCAGCTCCTCGAAGGCCTTCCAGATCCCCACGAGGCCGGTGCCCCCGCCCGTGGGATACATCAGCACATCGGGCGCGTCCCATCCGAGCTGCTCGGCGAGCTCGAGCCCCATGGTCTTCTTGCCCTCGAGGCGATAGGGCTCCTTGAGAGTGGCCAGATCGAACCAGCCGATCTGGCCGGACATGCCGGCAATGAGCTTGCCCGCGGTGGCAATGGAGCCGTCCACCGTGAAGACGTGCGCCCCTGCCATGATGGCCTCGGCCACCGCGGCTTCGGGCGTCCCTCGCGGCACGACGACCACCACGGGAATGCCGCCGCGCGCGCCATACACGGCGGCGGCGCCTCCTGCGTTCCCCGCCGACGGGATCATCACGCCCTTGACGCCGAGCGTGCGCGCCTTGGTCAGGGCCATGCCGAGCCCGCGCGCCTTGAAGGAGCCCGTGGGATTCTGGCCCTCGTCCTTGGCCCAGAGATGACGAAGCCCCAGGTGGCGGGCCAGCCGGGGGAGCGCGAGCAATGGAGTTCCGCCCTCCCCGAGCGTGATGGGCTCCTCGCCGGGGTCGAGCGGCGTGAGCTCGCGGAAGCGATACATACCGGGAGGACGACGGAGGAGATCGTCCTTGGTGACGGCGGCCGCGATCCTCGGCAGGTCGTAGCGCACGGCCAGCATCTGGCCGCAGCCTTCGCAGACGGTGAGGAGGTGTCCGGCTCCATGCCGCCGGCCACACACCGTGCACTCGATATGGGAGACGAAGCTCACGGACGGGCTAATGGGCCTTCTCTTTCTCTGCCTTGGCGGCGGCCACGATCTTGTCCGCGAGGTGCGCCGGGACTTCCTCGTAGTGCGAGAACTCCATGGAGTATCCGCCGCGCCCGCCCGTCATCGAGCGGAGAGTGGACTCGTAGGTGAGCATCTCCGCCATGGGCGCCTGCGCCCGCACGGAGACCACTTCCCCCTCGGGCTCCATGCCTACGATGCGCCCGCGGCGGCCGTTGAGATCGCCGATGACGTCGCCCGCGTTGTCCGACGGCGCCGTCACCTCGACGTTCATCACGGGCTCGAGGAGGATGGGATGCGCGTCCACCACGCCCTTCTGGAGACCCAGGGAGGCGGCGATCTGGAAGGCCATGTCCGAGGAGTCCACGTCGTGATACGAGCCGTCGTAGAGGGTGATCTTGAGATCGACCACGGGATAGCCCGCGTAGATGCCGCGCTTCATGCACTCGCGCACGCCCTTCTCCACGGAGGGAATGAAGTTGCGCGGGACGGCACCCCCGAAGATATCGTCCACGAACTCGAAGCCGCCCCCGCGCGCGAGCGGCTCGATGCGAAGCCACACGTCGCCGTACTGGCCGCGGCCGCCCGTCTGCTTCTTGTACTTTCCCTGCACCTCCGCGCGCCCCTTGACCGTCTCCTTGTAGGGGATGCGCGGGGGCAGCACGCTCACGTCCACGTTGTACTTGCGCTTCATGCGCTCCACCACCGTCTCCACGTGGAGCTGGCCCATGCCCGAGACGAGAAGCTGCTTGGTCTCGGGATCGAAGTGATGGTGGACGGTGGGATCTTCTTCCGTCATCCGATGGAGCGCGGTGGAGATCTTGTCCTCGTCGCCGCGGGTTTTGGGCTGGATGGCGAAGGAAATGGCGGGCTCGGGGAAGGCGATGCCGGGCAGGATCACGGGATTCGCCTCATCGCACAGGGTGTCTCCGGTCAGGGTGTCCTTGAGCTTGGCCACCACCCCGATCTCGCCGGGACCGAGAGACTCGACCTGCTTCTGGGTCTTGCCCTGGAGCCAGCCCGCGTGACCCACACGCTCCCGGCTGCTCCGCGTGGCGTTGAAGACCTGGCTGTCCGCCTTGAAGGTGCCGGAGTAGACACGGAAGAGGGAGAGCTTGCCCACATGAGGATCGGCGATGGTCTTGAAAACCACGGCGGCGAGCGGAGCCTTGGAATCGGAGGCGCGCGACACGGTCTGCTTGGTGCGGGGGTCGATGCCTTCCGCCGCGCCCTGCTCGGCCGGAGACGGGAACTCCTTGATGAGAAGATCCAGGAGCGGGGCAACCCCGATCCCCCGGGTGGCCGCCGCGCCCAGCACGGGCACGAGGGCGCCCGCACTGATGGCCTTGCCGAGGGCGGTCAGCATCTCCTCCTCCTCGATGCCCCCCGCTTCCAGGTACTTGGCGAGAAGATCGTCGTCCGTCTCCGCCACCGCCTCCATGAGCTTCTCGCGCCAGTTCTTCGCGTCCTCCATGATCTCGCCGGGAATGTCGCCTTCCTTCACCTTGCCATCCACGGTGAGGAGCGCCTTCATGGTCACGAGGTCGACGAGACCCTTGAAGCTCGCCTCGCTGCCGATGGGTAGCTGCAGCGGGCACAGCCGCCCCTTGAGCCGCTTTTGCAGGGATTCGAGCGCGCGGTGGAAATCCGCCCGCTCGCGGTCGAGCCGGTTGATGACGATGGCGCGGGGCAGGCTGTACTCGTTGGCGTACTTCCAGACCTTCTCCGTCTGCACCTGCACGCCCGCCACCGCATCGACCACGATGACGGCCGCGGTGACCACGCGGAGGCCCGCGCGGGCGTCGGCCACGAAGTCGCCGTAGCCGGGGGTGTCGATCAGGTTGAAGTGATGTCCCTTCCAGTCGCAGAAGGCGACCGAGGTGCCGAGCGAGATTTTGCGCTTGATCTCGTCGGGGTCGAAGTCGGTGGTGGTGGTGCCGTCCTCGACCTTGCCGAGGCGGTTGATGGCGCCGGCTGCGAACAAGATGGCTTCTACCAGCGAGGTCTTGCCGACTCCGCCGTGCCCCACGAAGCCGACGTTGCGGATCTTGGAGATGTCCGTCGCCATGCGTGCCTCCCCGTGCCGCGTTGCGAAGGGATGGATCGCCTGCCGAAGAAAGGGCGATGTGGGCACGCATGCTACCACAGTGTTACGGGGTGTTCCAGAGCGCGGCGGGATGTCGCCCGCGTGGGCGACGTCCCGTGATCAACGCAGCGCGTAGTCGCTACTGATTGCGAGCGCGCATCGAGGCGGGCTGGCCCGGCAGCTTGAGCGACTTGCCCGTGTTGACGACGCGGA
>DATGCY010000580.1:0-8632 GCA_035311385.1 Candidatus Methylomirabilota bacterium | reverse complement strand
GCCCTGGGACTGGTCGCCATCGTCGAGGTCTTTCCCTACTTCTGGATGGTGAGCACGTCGCTCCAGGACATGGCGGCCGTCACCCGTGTTCCCCCCACCCTCTGGCCGGAAACCTTCCACTGGGAGAACTACGCCAAGGCGTGGGCCTCGGGACCGTTTCTTCGCTACGCCGTGAACAATGCGGTGCAGACGGTGGGCATCGTGGTGTGTCAGCTTTTCTTCGGTTGCCTCGCCGGCTTCGCCTTCAGCAAGCTGCGCTTCCCCGGGCGCGATGCCTGCTTCCTCGTGGTCATCGCCTGCCTGATCGTGCCGCCCCAGGTGCGCTTCGTCCCCCTCTACATGCTCTTCAGCAAGGTTGGCCTCCTCAACACCTATGCCTCGCTCATCGTTCCCTACTCCGTCTCCGCCCTGGGCACCTTCCTGATTCGCGAGGCCTTCCTGCAGGTGTCGGACGACATCGTGGACGCCGCCCGCGTGGACGGCGCGGGCACCTTCACCATCATCTTCCGCGTGCTCGCTCCCATCGCGCGCCCGACCCTGGTCGCCTTCTCCCTCTTCAGCGTGGTCTACCACTGGAACGACTTCTTCTGGCCGCTCGTCATGACCACCAACGAGGCCGTGCGCACCCTCCCCATCGGCGTCGCCATGCTGCGCGAGGAGGGCACAGGCGACAAGTGGCACGTGATCATGGCGGGGAGCATGTTCGTGGTCGCTCCCGTGCTCCTCGTCTTCGTGGTCGCTCAGCGGCACATCATCCGCGCCTTCACCTTCACCTCGCTGAAGTAGCAAGGAAGCCTCGCCGACGGCCCCGGAGCGTCTTGACAGTTGCGCCCAAGTTTGCTAAAAACAAGGCTAATTTCCGCAGACCACAGCTCACTCCAGGCCACTTCACTCCGGGCCAGTTCGGGAGGATCCCCGATGTCCACATTTCTATGGAGTCTCGCCGGCGCCCTCGCGCTCGGCTGGTCACTGGGGCCCGCGCCAGCGTACGCTCAGGCCCCCATCAAGATCGGCGCATCGCTCTCGCTCACCGGCACCTACGCCAAGCCGGGCACCTATCAGAAGGAAGGCTACGAGGTGTGCGCGGACGAGCTGAACGCCAAGGGCGGCCTGCTCGGGCGCAAGGTCGAGTTCGTGATGTACGACGACCAGTCCTCGACCCAGACCGCGCAGCGCCTCTACGAGAAGCTCATCACCGAGGACAAGGTCGACGCGGTGATGGGTCCCTATTCCTCCGGCATCACCGAATCGGTGGCGGGCATCAGCGAGAAGTACAAGAAGGTTCTCGTCTCGCCGCTCGCCGCCACCACCTCCATCTTCCGGCAGGGGCGCAAGTACATCTTCATGGTCATTTCGCCCGCCGAGGTGTATCTGGAAGGCTTCGTGGACATGGCGGCCAAGCGCGGCCTCAAGACGATCGCGGTGATCAACGAGGACACGCTCTTCCCCAAAGCCTCCACCGCGGGCACGGTGGAGCTGGCGAAGAAGCGAGGGCTCCAGGTCGTGCTCCAGGAGTCGTATCCCAAGGGCAATACCGATTTCTCCGCTCTCCTCGTGAAGCTCAAGGCGGCCAACCCGGATGTCCTCGCCGCCGCCACCTACTTCGATGACGCGGTGGCCATCACGCGCCAGATGCGCGAGCTGAACGTGAACCCCAAGATGTTCGCGGTCACGGTGGGCGGCGACATTCCGGAGTTCTATACGCTGCTCAAGACGAACGGAGAGTACGTGTACGGCTCCACGCAATGGGACGAGTCCCTATCCTACCCGGGCCAAAAGGAATTCCTTGCGGCCTACAGCAAGAAGTTCAAGCACGAGCCGTCCTACCATGCGGCGGCGGGCTACGCGGGCTGTCTCATCTATGCGGAGGCGGTGAAGCGCGCCAAGAGCCTCGACGCCGAGCTCGTGCGCGCGGAGCTCCTCAAGCTCAAGATGCGCACGGCGTTCGGGGATTACGCGGTGGACCAGGACGGCTTCCAGATCGCCCACAAGATGGTGATGATCCAGTGGCAGGACGGCAAGCGCGTGGTGGTGTGGCCCGACGACCTCGCCAACGGTAAGCCGCGCTTCCCCACGCCCCCGTGGAACCAGCGGTAGCCTGACCCCTTGTTCGTCATCACGCCCGCCATGCTGGGCCAGGTCGTCATCTCTGGCCTGCTGGCGGGCGCGCTGTACTCGATGGTCGCCCTCGGCCTGGGGCTCATCTTCGGTGTCATGCGCGTGCTGAACGTCTCCCACGGGCCGCTCCTCATGCTGGGCGCCTACACCACCTTCTGGCTCTTCCATTGGCTCGGGCTCAACCCCTATCTTTCTCTCGTGGTCTCCATGCCGGTCCTCTTCGTGGTGGGGATGGTGCTGCAGCGGCTCTTCGTGAGCCGGGTCGTCGACGCCCCTGAGCTCTCCACCCTCCTCCTCACCTTCGGCATCTCTATTGCGCTCGTGAACCTCGCCCAGCTCGCCTTCACCGCCGACCTCCGTTCCGTCGAGTACCTCACCGGGTCCTTCGTCCTGGGGCCCTTCGCCTTCTCGAAATCGCGAGTGATCGCCTGCGCCTTCGCCATCGTCATCACCGCGGCCGCCTTCCTCTTCCTCAAGGCCACTCGGCTCGGCAAGGCCATCCGCGCGGTGTCGCAGAGCCGCGAGGTGGCGCAGGTGTGCGGGATCGACGTGGGACGCATCCACCTGCTCGCCTTCGGGATCGGCTCGGCGCTGGCCGCGGCGGGCGGCACCCTCGTGGCCGTCATGGTGGCCATCCAGCCTGAGATGGGGCAGGTCTATACCTTCAAGTCCTTCCTCGTCATCGTGCTGGGGGGCGCGGGGAACTATCCCGGCGCGCTGCTGGGCGGACTGCTCCTGGGCCTGATCGAGCAGATCTCCTCGCTCTTTCTGACGACCCAGGTGAACGAGGCGGTGGCGTACGTCCTGCTCGTGCTGGTCCTCCTCGTGAGGCCCACGGGCGTGCTCAGAGGCCGCGCCTCATGAGGCACCTTTTCCTCCCGTTCCTTGTGGTCGTTCTCGTCGTGCTCGCCCTCTATCCCATCGCGGGAACGGGCTACGGCGTGCGCTTCATGCTCCAGCTCTTCATGTGGATCGCCCTTGCCCAGTCCTGGAATCTCATCTCCGGGCTCACGGGCTACGTGTCCTTCGGCCACATTGCCTTCTTCGGCATGGGCGCCTACACCGCAGGCATCCTCATCGCCAAGCTCGGCTGGCCCTGGCTCCTCGCCTCCCTCGCGGGCGGGCTGGGCGCCGTCGTGCTCGCCCTCGTCATCGGGTTTCCCTGCTTGCGCCTCAAGGGCCCCTACTTCGCGATCGCCATGCTCGGCCTCAACGAGGTGCTGCGGGTCGCCGTATCCTACTTCGAGCGGCTGACGGGCGGAGGCAGCGGGCTGTCCCTGCCCGCGCTCTACGCCAGCGTGCCCATCTACTACGCCATGGGGCTCACCGCGGTGGCGGTGACCGGGCTGGCCTACGTCATCGTCACCTCGCGGTTCGGCCTCCGCCTCATGACCATCCGGGAGGACGAGGAGGCGGCGGAGTCAATGGGCATCGACACCTTCCGCTACAAGCTCTATGCCTTCCTCCTTTCCGCGGTGGCCCCCGGCATCGTGGGCGGCCTCGCCGCGCGGGATCAGAGCTACATCGAGCCCATCTCCGTCTTCCCCCTCATCATGACCATCACCATGATCGTCATGGTTCTTTTCGGCGGCAAGGGGACCATCTGGGGGCCGGTGCTGGGCGCCGTGCTCCTCTTCACCCTCCAGGAGATGATCTGGGCGCGCTTCATCTATCTCCACCAGCTCCTCTTCGGCGCCATCATCATCACCGTGGTCCTCCTCATGCCGCGGGGGATCCTCGGCGTGCTCCAGCAGAAGTACAACCTGCCGCGCACCATCTGATGGAGCCCATCCTCGCCGTGGATCGCGTGGTCAAGCGCTTCGGCGGAGTCACCGCCGTCAACGGTGTATCGCTCTCCCTGGAGGCGGGACACATCTACGGCCTCATCGGGCCGAACGGCTCGGGCAAGACCACTCTCTTCAACTGCATCACGGGGGTGGAGCGCATCGACGAGGGGCAGATCCGCTTCAAGGGCCGGCGCCTCGACGGGCTCAAGCCGCACCGGGTCTTCCACGAAGGCATCGGGCGCACCTTCCAGGTCATCCGCGTCTTTCCCGAGCTGACCGCGCTGGAGAATCTCCTCGTGGTCACCACCAACGACTACGCAGCGGCCCGGGCGCGGGCCCAGGAGCTGCTCGCCTTCGTCAAGCTCGAGCGACTGGCCGGCGAGTTCGCGGGCAATCTCTCCTACGGGCAGCAGAAGCTCGTGGAATTCGTGCGCGTGCTCATGACCGACCCCGAGCTCATCCTCCTCGACGAGACGGCCGCGGGGGTGAATCGCACGCTGCTGAACGATCTCCTCGACGCGGTGCGCGCTCTGCGCGATCGCGGCAAGACCATCCTCCTCGTGGAGCACGACATGAAGATGGTGATGGGGCTTTGCGAGACGGTGTTCGTCCTCGACCATGGGGAGAAGCTGGCCGAGGGACCGCCGGGAATCATCCAGACCGACGAGCGCGTGATTGAAGCCTATTTTGGCCGCTAGCGCCGCCCTCGCCGTCTATCTGGGCTGGCGCTCCTGGGGCTGGACGCTCGTGCACGACGCGCCCCTGATGCACTACGTTGCCTGGCTGATGACCCAGGGCGCCGTGCCCTATCGCGACGTCTTCGACATGAACCTGCCCGGCGTCTATCTCCTGCACTGGGGGGTGATCGGCGTCCTGGGCGAGGGCGACCGTGCGTGGCGGCTGTTCGATCTCGGCTGGCTCCTCCTCACCGCGGCCGCTCTCTTCGGCTTCTCGCGGCGCATGGGCGATGTGGCGAGCGGGCTTGCCGCGGCCTTGCTCTTCGTGCTCTACCACCTCTCGGGCGGCGCGTGGCGAGCGGGCCAACGCGACTATCTCCTCACACTCTTCCTCGTGCTGGCCGCGTGGGGCGCCGCGCGCGTGTGGGAGAGCGGCGCCGTCCTCGGGCACGTGCTGTGGGGTGGCCTCGCCACGGGAGCCTCCGTGATGATCAAACCGCAGGCGGCGCTGTTCTGGGTCGGCTGCGCCGTCGTGGCCGCTCTCGGTGCCTGGCGTGCCAACGCTCTCCGGATGCTCGTCATCTGGTGCGCGGCCGGGCTCGCCGTACCTGTCCTCGTGCTCGGCTGGCTCGCGTGGCGCGGCGGTGCCGAACCCTTCGCCGTGATCCTCGTGGGCTACGTGCTGCCGCTGTACAGCCAAGTGGGACGCGTCGGGGTATGGGAAGGTCTCCGCTGGCACGTGCTCGGCTGGCAGATCTGGAGCTGCCTGCTCGTTCTCGGGCTCCTCGGCTTCGCGAGAGCGCTGCCCGAGCCGTACGGTGTTCGTCGCTGGCTCGCCGTCCTGGGTCTCGTCTACGGAGTCGCGCACTACACGATCCAGGGCAAGGGATGGGAATATCACCTCTATCCCTTCGGCCTCTTCGCCTGCGCGCTGGCCTCGATTCCGCTCGCGGCGCACTCGCGGGCCGCGGCCGCCACGCCGTCGCGGATTCCCCGGCTCGCCCACGGGCTCGCCCTCCCCGTCCTAGTGCTCACCGTGGCGCTCCTCAGCGTCAAGGGAGTGGACGCGGCGGATGCGCCGTGGATCGCCGACAAGCAGCGCCGGGTCGCCGCGCTGGTGCGCCAGCTCCGGCCGCTGGCCGGCGAGGGCCCCGTGCAGGTGATGGACGTCACGGGCGGCGGCGTGCATGCACTGCTGCGGCTGCACCTGCGCCAGCCCACACGCTTTCTCTACGACTTCCACTTCTTCCACGACGAGGCAGACCCGCGCATCGAGGCGCTGCGGAACGAGTTCATCCGCTCCTTGGAGCGCGGTCGGCCCACGGCCATCGTGGTCTTCGAGGACACGTGGCGGCGGCCCGGCTACGATCGCCTCGAGGAGTTTCCGGCGGTGACGAGGCTCCTCGCCCGCGACTACACCCTCGCCGTCAATGGTGACGGCTACCGGATTTATGCGCGCCGAGCCTATTCTTAGCGTCATCCGCGCCTACGACGACTGGATCGTCCGCGGCTACTGTTGGGGACGCTTCGGGATCCTCCGCCAGCGTTTCCTCGACGAGATCGGCCAGTACCTCCCCGAGCGCGGGCGCGTCCTCGATCTCGGCTGCGGCTTCGGCCTCTTCTCCCTCTATTACGCGAGCGTCCACCCCGGGCTGCGCCTCGAGGGCTTCGACCGCAACGCGCGCCGCATCGCCATGGCCCGCGCCGCCAGCCGCAAGCTTGGGCTTTCGAACGTGCGCTACGAGACGGGTGACGTGATGGACTTCCGCGGCAACGAGGCCTTCGACGCCGCCTACATGCTCGACATCGTCCACCACATTCCCGAGGAGGCGGTGCGTCCGCTCCTCGAGCAGATGGCCAAGGTCCTCCCCACGGGAGGCCGGCTCCTCATCAAGGATGTGGATCGCCGCCCCGCCTACAAGCGCTGGTTCACCCACCTCCTCGACAAGGTGATGGACCCGAGCACGCCGGTTCGGTACTGGGACGCCGAGGCGCTGACGCGCCTGCTGGGCGAGGTGGGCTTCTCCGTGCATCGTCACCTCATGGTCGACTTCCTGCCGTACCCGCACATCCTTTACATCTGCGAGCGGCGCCCGTGACGGCGCCGCTCCTCCGCGCGGAAGGGCTGACCGCGGGCTACGGGAAGGTGCCGATCCTGCACGATGTCACCCTCGAGGTGCGCGTGGGCGAGATGGTCAGCGTGATCGGCCCCAACGGCGCGGGCAAGTCGACGGCCTTCAAGACGATCGTGGGCTTCGTCCACGCCACGAGCGGCCGCGTCATCTTCGACGGGCAGGAGATCACCGGGCTCCGCCCGGATCAGGTGCTGCCGCGCGGCCTCGCCTATGTGCCCCAAGGGCGCATCGTCTTCCCGCAGATGACCGTGCTCGAGAATCTCGAGATGGGGGCCTACATCGAGCGCGACGGCGGTCGCGTCCGCGAAGCCTTGGAGCGGGTATACACACTCTTCCCGATCCTGGCCGAGCGTCGCACCCAGAAAGCTGGCACGCTCTCGGGCGGTGAGCAGCAGATGGTGGCCATCGGCCGGGCGCTCATGACGAGGCCCAAGCTCATCCTCCTCGACGAGCCGTCGCTCGGGCTCTCGCCAAAGTTCGTGTCGCTCATCTTCGAGACGCTCGTCCAGATGAAGGGGGCAGGCTACACCCTCATGGTCGTCGAGCAGAACGCGGCCAGGGCGCTGGCCGTGGCCGACCGTGGGTACGTGCTCGAGTTGGGGCGCAACCGCTTCGAGGGTTCGGGAGCGGCATTGCTGGCCGACCCCGATGTCAAACGTCTTTACCTGGGGGGCTGATTTCTGTATTGTTTACCGGGTTCAAAGGGGGGGCCAACAACTCGATGAATGGATTCCTGCGGCCAATCGTGGCCGCCTATCTCGTCGTTGCCGTGATTCTCGTAGCATTGCTGGTCGGGCTGCCGAGCTGGGCAGCCAAGAGCTCCGCCAACAAGACGCAGGTCGCGTCGGCCGCGGTGCCCGCCGCTCCCAAGGAGTCGTCGTCGGGCCTGCATGCGCCCGCCGCCCATCCCGCCGCCGCTGGCCATGAGCCGAAGCATGACGAGGCTCGCCTGAAGCGGGGCAAGGAGATGTACGACCACTACTGCATCTCCTGCCACGGTGAGACGGGCAAGGGCGACGGCCCCGGCGGCGCGAATCTTCCCATCAAGCCACAGGACCTGACGGTGGGCGCGGTGATGAATCCGCTCCCCCACGAGTTCCTCCATCGCGTGATCTCCGAAGGGCCGCAGTCGGTGGGGCTGTCCTCGCTGATGCCGCCCTTCAGGCCGCAACTGTCCGACTGGCAGATCGACGAAGTGATCGAGTACGTGCGCACGTTCGCTGAGCCCGCCTTCGATCCCGCCAACGTGCTGCCCATCGCCAAAGTGCGCGAGGGGCCGGTGCAGCCGATCTTCTTCAGCCACGTGATCCACGCGGGCTCGTATCAGATCGCCTGCCAGTACTGCCACGCCAATGCGCGCCGCAGCCGCGCCGCGGGCATCCCGTCGGTGGAGAAGTGCATGGGATGCCACAAGGTGGTGGCCGCGCAGGGCAACGAGCAGGTGCAGAAGCTCCACGGCTATTGGGACAAGCAGGAGCCGATTCCATGGATCCGCGTGTTCCGCCTGCCGGAGTACGTGCAGTTCCCGCACGTGAATCACATTCAGGCGGGGCTGGTCTGCCAGACCTGTCACGGCCGCATCGAGGCCATGGAGCAGGTGCACGCGAGGACGGGACAGCACATCGGCAACGACCTGATGAACCTGGCGGGGATGCCGGTGCCCGGGCCTAAGCTCACCATGGGTTGGTGCGTGGAGTGCCATCGGACGGTGAACGAGAAGGGCCTGGTGGCCGTGCAACCCACGCGCGACGCGTGGGGCGCGGCGCCGTGGCCAGTGGGAGCCGACGACAAGAAAGCGCGCAATGCGCCGCTCGAGTGCGTGGTCTGCCATCATTGATCCTCAACATGCCGAAGGCATGTTGACCGTGGGCGAGACGGTTAGAGTAATCCGCTTCGTGTTGTAACGCCGCCCCTC
>DATGCY010000579.1:0-6348 GCA_035311385.1 Candidatus Methylomirabilota bacterium | reverse complement strand
TGCTCGGAGGCTGTGCGGGACCGAGCGAGCGTTTCGCTAACCGAGCCTCAGCCCTTGGCTTCGACGCCTCCCGTGTCGAAGGCGAGGGCTTCACACACATCGTGTTCCGCCCCGCGACTCCGCGGCCGAACGGAGGCCGGGTGCTCCACGTCTATCTCGACGGCGACGGCACGCCCTGGGAACACGGCGGGCCCGCCGCCGACCCCACGCCGCGCGATTCACTCGTGCTCCGCCTGATGGCCCTCGACCCCGCGCCGGGCGTGTATCTCGGCCGGGCGTGCTACCACGGCCTCGCGGCGGACCCACGCTGCACGCAGGCCCTCTGGACGAACGCGCGTTACTCGGAGGTCGTGGTGGCGAGTATGGCGGCGGCCGCGCGACGGTTGCTTTCGGCCACCGGCCACGTGGAGATCATCTGGCTCGGCTACAGCGGCGGGGGCACACTCGCCATGCTTCTCGCTTCGCGTCTGCCCGAGACCGTGGGCGTGGTCACGGTCGCGGCCAATCTCGACGTGGACGGCTGGGCGGATCTGCACGGCCACTCGAGGCTCGTGGGCTCACTGAGCTCCGCGCGGCGCCCGCCGCTTCCGCCGCGGATCTACCAACGCCACTATGCGGGGGGGCGCGACCAGGTGGTGCCGCCGGGCATCGTCGCGGGCGGCGGAGTACTCCCAGAGACTCTGAGGGTCATTCCGGAATACGACCACGTCTGTTGCTGGGTGGAGCTGTGGCCGCGTGTGCTCGATGAGACCGAGCGCGCCGTCGGAGGCCGTCGCTAGAAGCCGATCCGGAGGCCGCCGTTCGCCGTGTAGGCCTGGCGGTCGGTGTAGCCCACCAGCGCCCGGAAGCTCAGGAACACCTGCATGTCCTTCGGGAGGAGGAGGACCACGCCCGTCCCCAGATTGGCATAGTTGCGGTCCGGTGAGTCGGTCTGGAAGCGGAGCTTGGTCTGACCGAGGTCCTCGCGGAAGCGGAAGTAGATCACCCGCTGGTTGTCATAGAATTCGTGGACCCAATCCCCGGTGAACTGGGGCACGAAGACGCCGATCGACGTGCTGATCGCGTACGAAGCGAAAACGCCCACGGTGGTCGTCAGCGACTCACGGTGCTGGCTGTCGTAAGCCAGCTGGAGGCCCGTGTCTATATTTGTCGGGCTCGAGTTGTGCTCGGCGTAGGAATTGATGTCGTTGGTGCTGTAGTTGACTCCGACGCGTGGTCCCACTGAGAGGGCGCCCCGGGGGAAGTCGTAGCCGACCTGGACGCTTGTTCGAAACTCGTTCCCCGTCGTGTCGCCCTGGACGAAGCCATCGACCGCGGTCGAGTTGCCGGTAGCAACGTAGCTAGCCCGGCGCACCGTGTCGTAGTCGCGCAGGGTATAGCCGACGGTGCCGTCCACAAACAGATTGGGCAGGGGTGCGGCGCTGCCATACAGGGTGACCCCGAAGGCATCGATGCTGAAGTGGCCGGTGTTGCTGGTGAAGTTGCCGTTGGTGCCCAGGTAGGAGAGCGCGAGCCCCGCGGTCAGCCAAGGGAACACACGGTAATCCGCGCCGACGATCACGCCCCCGGCGTCGGACGAAAACCCCGGCTCGAAACGCGTCACATCCTTCTTGACCCAGTCCCCCTCGGCGGTGGCGAACAATCCGAGCTTCCCCAGCTGGAAGCTGGGGTCGGCGCTCGCCGCCAGCACGCCACCCTCGCGGCCAGCCTGGCGCTGCTCCTCCAACCGGAGCTGGATCCGCCGCTGATCCGCTCCCTGCTGGCCCAGGGCCTGGGAGGCGATCGAGGCACCGGAGGACGTACCCACTGCACCGGGAACGTTGCTGCAGATCGTGTTGAGCGTTCCCTGATAGGAGCCCCCAGGGCCACTGAGTCCGCTGCACTGATTCTGGAGGGCGCCTTGGATCGCGTCGTTGAACGTCTGGGCTTGGGTGTCGGAGCCAGGCTCCGCCAAAAGCAGGGCCGCCACTGCCACCCCCGCTCCAATTGCCCAGACCCTATCCCACGTGCGCTGCCTCATCCCCAGTATCCCCCATCAGGCTTTTAGCACAGGCTGATCGACATTCGCCCAACTTATAAAGAAACTGAGCGCCGCCCCTCGGGGCGGGCACCCAACCCCGTCAGTTGCTCACGCGGACGAAAAAGAAGTCGCCTGCCTCGTGTCCGGCGAATTGAATCGGTGCATATTCCGGCACCGGCTGGGCATCGACTCGCTGCGCCGTCCCTGCCACCCGGAGCTGGAGCTGCCGAAACATCTCCTGTCCAGAGAGCACGCCCACGTTGGATTGAAGCAGCTCGATGAAGGGCTGAGCAAAGACAGAGTGAGAACCTCCCACGGAGTCCAGCACGGGTTCGAGGCCGCCCGAGGTCATCACCATGCGCGAGCGCTTTCGCGCCATGAGTTGGATTACTTTGAGCCGTTCCGTCTCGCTGAGCGAGGCATCGAGGCGCCCAACGGACGAGCGGGTGAGCGTACCCGCATAGCACGAGTCAGCGACGACCAGAAGCTGTTGCACATTCATCGCATTGAGGATGTCGGTGACGGCGATATTCGAGATCCAGGTGGCGCTGCTGTTGGGCTCGGCATCGATCGGCAGCCAGTGCCCGCGCTGGTTCTTACGGTCGACCTCCCCATGCCCCGCGTAGTAGATGAAAAGATTGTCCTTGTCCGTGAGACGCTCGCGAAGCCCATTGAGGGCCGAGAGGATCTGGTAGCGGTTGGCGTCGAGTAAGAGCGTCACCTTGAAGCCGTAGCGGGCCTTGAGGGTGCGGTCGATGTCGCGCGCGTCGTTGACCGCGGTGGTGAGCCGAGGAAGTTGACGGTACTGATCGTTGCCGATTACGAGGGCGTAATAGTTACCGAAGGTTCCAATGTCCTTTGGCCTGGGGAGCCCTACCGCAGATGACCCGTCCTTCGTCGTGGTAGCCGTGGAACGGGTCGCCAGTTCCCGCTGGAGCGATTCGCGGATGTTCTCGCGGAGCCGACCGATCTCGGCGGTGGAGTCCTTCTGCACACGGTCGGAGGTGGCGAGCCGCGCCTTGAGCTCGGCTACCTCCCGGTCCCGTGCGGCCAGGCGCTCCTCCCGTTCACCGACGGCCTTCTCCAGATCCCGAACGCGGCCAGACGATGTCTGCTCTTGGCCACGCGCCGCTTCGAGCTGCCGACGGAGGCCGGCGAGTGCGTCACGCTCGGCATTGGCGTCGTTCCGGCGTTCGTCCAGGCCGGCGCGGAGCGCTTCGAGGTCGCGTTGAGCGCCGGTGAGTTCGGCCTGCTTAGCGTCAAGCTGCCGACGGAGCTGGGCCACCTCGACACTGAGTTGCTGGGACTCCTGAGGGGATGGCGTCGGGGTCGCTGCGATGCCGAACGGGAGGTCACCCAGGCCGGCCGCCTTCCGGTACCAGCCGAGCGCCTGTACGGGGTCTTTCGGGACGCCGTGTCCTTGCTCATAGAGCTGGCCGAGATTGATGGCAGCACGGGAGTAGCCCCGCTCGGCCCCTCGTCTATACCAAACAGCGGCGGCGGCGTAGTCGGGCGGGACACCAAGGCCCTTTTCGAAGATCTCGCCGACATATGTCTGAGCGGCCGGGTCGCCGCCCTCGGCGAGCGGTAACCATACGCGTAGCGCGGTTGCGTAGTTCGCGCGATCGAAGGCTACGTACTCGCCCCCACGGATCTCGCAGTCGCGTGCCGATGTCTTCACGGCCCGCCGCGCAGAGAGGTATGTGACCTGTCCACCTAGGCGGCGAATCTGGGACGGGAGCAGGCAGTCGACCACGAGGAGCTTCTCGGCTTGGTCGCCGATCTGGCCCTGCGGGGACGTCTGCGCCTCCGCGTTTCCGGTCGCGGTGCAAAAACCTACAAGGCTGATCGCTGCCGCCCACGCGCGGATGTGCTGCCAATCCGGACGAGAGCGGACGACGGGCCAGCGAGCCGGCCGAGCCACTAGCATCATCCCTCCGCATCGGACACGTCTGCGCCAAATGCGAAATATGAAGAGGTAGGCAGTATACGCTGGTGCTCGGAATGCGGTCAACGAACTCACTGTTGCTTGCCGGTGAGTCCTCACGAAACCATGTGGACCAAGCCCAACTTCTGCCTTGCGCCTAGTCGGCCATTACGCGGGAAAGGTCCTCGATGCAGTGGTATCGGGATAGGTGCGCATTGGCCACTCGTTCGGGCTTAGCGCGGGCGCCCGGCTTCGAGATCGTCGGCGTGTCCGGTACCCGTTCCAGGTCGCCCGACGCTACCCAGCCCCTCGGAGCGTGTCGAGGCGTGCGCGCACCATGCTATATGTAGCGGCATGGTCAAGTGCGATCTGTTCCTGATGCAGGACATTCCGCATCCCCAATACATCGAAATGGTCCAGCTCGCCGAGGCCGCAGGGTGCGAGCACGTGTGGGTCATCGACGGGCAGGACGTCTTCCCCGATCCTTGGGCGACGGCGGCCCTGCTCGCGGTGAACACGAGCCGCGTCCGCATTGGCCCTGGGGTGACGAACCCCGTGACCCGTCACCCGCGCGTGACGGCCGGGGCCATGCTGACCATCCACGAGCTATCGGGCGGGCGCGGAATCCTAGGTCTTGGCGCCGGCGACAACGCGGTGCGCACGCTCGGCCGCCCGCCTGCGCGCATCGCCGAGGTGCGGGAGGCGGTGGACATCTGCCGCGCGAAGTTCCGTGAGCGGAAGGCCGACATCCCGATCTACGTGGCGGCCAACGGGCCGCGACTGGCCGCCTACGCCTGTGAGGCGGCGGACGGCATCATCGTGCCCTGCATCGGCACGCCCCAGGACCTGCGGCGCACCCTCGATCGGGTTGAGGTCGCGGCGCGCGAGTCCAGTCGAAGCCTGCGCGACCTGCCGGTGCTCATCTACGTCGGCTTCGCCGTCTCGCACGATCGGGGAGAGGCGCTGGACGACGCGCGGGGCGGCGTGGCCCGGCGCCTGCTCAACTTCGTGTACTACCCCGAGCACTTTCCACCCGAGCTAGAGCACCTTCGCCCTGACGTCGACGCGCTCGCGCGGGGCTACGACTACACGCAGCACCTGAAGTCGCACGTCGCCCACAGCTCGCTGGTGAGCGACGCGCTGATGGAGGCCGCGGGCATCGCCGGTACCCCCGCCGAAGTCCTGGCGCGCTTCCGCGTTCTCGCACGAGAGACCGCCGGCCTGAACGCCACCTTCTTCCTGCGCCCGGACGGGCGGGGCAAGCAGCGCAGCTTCGAGGTCTTCGTCCGTGAGGTCTGGCCTAACCTTCGCGAAACCTGAGGGCTCGTGGCAGGCGCCGTGGCATGGGCTCCTGAGGGCTCCTGGTCCCGCACGCGTCGAGATGGTCGCGGGCGCCGGGCCACATGCTGCCTTACGAAGAACCGGAAGCTTTGCGCGCGCCGTGGTTGCCTTCCTGGCCGGCTAGCTGGCCGACGGTCGCGTTGCCCGGCATACTCGAACTGCGCTGCGGTTGGTGAGCGCGGAAATTGCCTGCAGTGTTCCATCGGTGGTCGGGAATCCGTGCTCCGGAGCGGCTGACGCGTCGAGATCGCTCTAGGGAACCACGGACTTCCGGGTGAAGGCGGTGGCGATCAAGTAGTGCCCGCCGCGACTCAGTCCTGTTGCGGCAGACTTACCTCCGGGCCGACGTGTGCCTCCTCGACGGCCGGCCACGAACGTACCGCCCTCAGGTACGTTGCAGGCGATACGCCCGTGGGCAGGATGATCTGCATGTAGCGCTGCAGGTCTCGCTCGTGCGGGTTCAGGTCCGACGGTGCCGCGCGCGCGAGAGCGGGTACCTTGTAGACGATCCGGCTGTCCCTCGGAAGTTCGTCGCGAGGCGCATATCGCTCACCGGACGCGGACACGAATTCCCGGCGTCTCGTGTCGTAGCGCCACTCCGGCTTCAGCTTGAAGTCGAGCGGCACTCGCCCGCCGCTGCCCCTCGGCAGCGGGACGGCTGGGATCGTCACTGCGTTCCCCTCTCATACCTGGGCCATCGCCTTCGGCAGGTTGGGCAGCGGCCCGATGCGCTGCGTCAGCGGCACGCCTGGCCCCGCCTGCTGTGGCGTGCCGGTTGCCATGAGGATACTCCGCACCTTGGCCGGCGTCATGGGCACGCCATTCTTCGCCTTCGCGCGTCCCTGCAGGCAGGCGACTGCGCCGGTGACGATGGGAGACGCGCTCGACGTGCCTGAGAATCGCAACGTGTACCAGACGTTCTCCGAGGCACCCCCCTGCGCGTCGCCGTAGCCCAGCGTGGTGACGTGCCAGCCCCACCCCTGGACGTTGACGATGTTGCCGTAGTTCGAGAACCAGATCCGCGAGCGGGGCACGCCGATCGAGGCGTAGCCGTTGTCGG
>DATGCY010000578.1:0-4027 GCA_035311385.1 Candidatus Methylomirabilota bacterium | reverse complement strand
CGAACCGGTGGCGCAGCAAGACGGAGAACGTCGATCACCTCCGCTCGAAGGTGACCTTCCTCGAGTCCGACCTGCGCGATCTCTCCTCGGTGCGGTCGCTCCTCGAGATCTCCAACCCGGACTTCATGGTGCACCTGGCTGCCCAGAGCTTCGTGGGGGTGTCGTGGCACGCGCCCGCGGAGACGCTCACCACCAACATCATCTCCCAGGTCAACCTGCTCGAGGCCCTCCGTGGCCTCAAGATGTCGCCGCGCTTCCTCGCGGTGGGATCGAGCGAGGAGTACGGCCTCGTCTACGAGGACGAGCTACCCATCACGGAGTCCAATCCCCTCCGCCCGCTCTCGCCCTACGCGGTGAGCAAGGTGACGCAGGACATGATGGCGTTCCAGTACTTCAAGAGCTACGGGCTGCCCATCGTCCGCACCCGCGCCTTCAACCACGAAGGGCCGCGACGCGGCGACGTTTTCGTCACCTCCAACTTCGCCCGCCAGATCGCCGAGATCGAGGCGGGGCTGCGCGATCCCGTGGTCTACGTGGGCGATCTCAGGCCACGCCGCGACTACTCCGACGTGCGCGACATCGTGCGCGGCTACTGGCTCCTCCTGGAGCGGGGCGAGCCGGGCGAGGTGTACAACCTGTGCTCGGGCACCTCGTGGGCCATCCAGCAGGTGCTGGACTTCCTCCTCGGCCTCGCCACGGTGAAGCACATCACGGTCAAGACCGATCCGACCCGCCTCCGCCCCTCCGACGTGATGATCCTCGAGGGCGATCCATCGAAGGTGAACAAGGCTACGGGATGGAAGGTGGAGATTCCCTTCGAGCGCACTCTCACGGAGCTCCTGGACTACTGGCGGCAGCGGACCCGCGCGTTCTCCCGCTGAACGCCGCCCCGGGCGCCGTCATGGCCACCGGTCGCATGCCCGACGATCGCGCTGCCGCGGGAGGCCCAATCGCCGACCGTATCCCGCGAGTCGCTCTCGTGCACGACTGGCTCACGGGCATGCGGGGCGGCGAGCGTTGCCTCGAGGTCTTCTGCGAGCTTTTCCCCTCTGCCGATCTCTTCACCCTGCTTTGTGTGCCGGGCTCCGTGTCGCCGGTCATCGAGCGGCGCCGCATCGTCACGTCCTTCCTCGGGCGCCTGCCCGGAGCGCGCGACGGCTACCGCCGCCTCCTGCCCCTCTTCCCCTCGGCCGTCCGCGGCCTCGACCTGGGCGGGCGTGATCTCGTGCTCTCCTCAAGCCACGCGGTGGCCAAGAGCGTACGCGTTCCTCCGGGCGCCCTTCACATCTGCTACTGCTTCACCCCCATGCGCTACGTGTGGGATCTCTACGACGACTACTTCGGGCCACGGGCCGGGTTGCTCACGCGCCTCCTCATGCCGCCGGTGGCCGCCGCTCTGCGCCGCTGGGACCGTCTTACGGCGGTGGGAGTGGATCACTTCGTGGCCATCTCACATTTCGTGGCCGACCGTATCCGCCGCGCCTACGGCCGGGACGCCGACGTGATTCATCCGCCGGTGGACGTGACGCGCTTCCGCGTGGACGAGTCGCCTGGCGAGTTCTACCTCGTCGTCTCCGCCCTCACCCCGTACAAGCGCGTGGATCTCGCGGTGGAGGCGGCCAACCGGCTCGGCCGTCGTCTCTTGGTGGTGGGCAGCGGCCCCGAGGAGGCGCGGCTCCGTGCCCTCGCTGGCCCCACCGTGGAGCTCTACGGCTGGCGTGACGACGCGGAGACGGCGGAGCTCTACGCGCGCTGCCGCGCCCTGATCTTCCCGACCCTCGAGGACTTCGGCATCACGCCGCTCGAGGCCATGGCGGCGGGGCGTCCGGTGATCGCGCTGGGAGCCGGAGGGGCGCTGGAGACGGTGGTGCCGCCGGGAGGCGCTGAGCCCGCCACCGGGCTCTTCTTCGAGCGACAGACCGTAGAGGATCTCGTGGCGGCCATCCAGCGCCTCGAATCCGGAGCCGTCCGCTTCGAGACGAAAGTGCTGCGCCGCCGCGCGGAGAGCTTCGACCGGCCGCTCTTCAAGGAGCGGATGGAGCGCTACATCCTCTCGCGCTGGCAGGAGCGCACGCGATGCTGAGGGCGCACTCGCGTCTCCTCGAGCAGGTGATGCTGGCGGGAGATCTTCTCCTCGTGGCAGGCTGCTGGCTCCTCGCGTACTACATCCGCTTCTACGTAGCGGGCCCGCCCTCGAGCCACGGCATCCCATACGTGCAACCCTACCTCCTCATGCTGGTCCCCATCCTCGTGGTGTGGGGAGTATCCTTCCGCGCCTTCGATCTCTACCGGCCCCGTCGCATCGGCTCGCGCCTCTCCGAGATCGCGGACATCGCCAAGGCCTCCTCGGTGGGCGCCCTCGTCCTCGTCAGCGTGATGACCTTCCTCTTCCGCGAGTACGACTACTCCCGCGTGGTCATCGTCTACTTCTGGATCTTCTCCATCGTCGCCGTGTCCTTCTCCCGCTATGCCTTCCGCGAAGTGCTCCGTATCGCCCGCCGCCGCGGTTACAACCAACGCTACGCCCTCGTGGTGGGCGGCGGTGAGCTGGCGGCAGGGGTGATCCAGCGCCTGCGCGCGCGCACCGACACGGGCATCCGCATCCTGGGCCTGGTGGGCGACGAGAAGCAGAGCGCGGGCGGTGCGCAGCCCCTGGGCGGCTTCGCCGATCTCCGCACCGTGCTGGACGCGCACCCCGTGGACCACGTGATCGTGGCCCTGCCCCACGAGGACTACGGGCGGCTGGGCGGGCTCCTCGAGGCCATCGGCGACGAGCCGGTGACCATTCACGTGGTGCCGGATCTCGGGCGCTTCACCTCGCTGCGCGGCGGAGTGGAGGAGTTCGAGGGACTGCCCTTCGTTCACCTGCGTGAGTCGCCGCTCTACGGCTGGAATCGGGTGACCAAGCGCATCTTCGACGTGGTGTTCTCCGCCGCGCTGCTCCTCTTCCTCTCGCCGCTCCTCCTCCTGCTCGCCGCCGCGGTGAAACTCACCTCGCCCGGCCCCGTGCTGTACCGGCAGGAGCGCATGGGGCTCGACGGGCAGCGCTTTCGCATGCTCAAGCTCCGCACCATGCGGGTGGACGCGGAGCGGGAGACGGGGCCGGTGTGGGCGCCCCCGGGGGATGCCCGCCGCACTTCCATCGGGGCCTTCTTCCGCCGCTTCAGCCTCGACGAGCTGCCGCAGTTCGTGAACGTGCTGCGCGGGGAGATGAGCGTGGTGGGCCCGCGGCCCGAGCGTCCCGTGTTCGTGGAGCGGTTCCGCCAGACCGTGCCCGGCTACATGCTCCGCCACAAGGTCAAGTCCGGCGTCACGGGATGGGCGCAGGTGCACGGGCTCCGGGGCAACACCTCCCTGGAGACGCGCATCGAGTACGACATCCAGTACATCGAGCGGTGGTCGTTCTGGCTCGACCTCAAGATCATCGCCATGACGGTCAGCCGCGTCCTCTTCGACCGCAACGCGTATTGAGGGGCGGCTCGAGAAGGGCCTGGGCTCCTCACCTTTCTCTGCCTCGCCTACGCCAAGCAGCTCCTGCGCCGTCTCGACCCCATGGGATCGACGCCGTCACGCATATCGTGGGCTTCTTTTTGTCCGCCACGGCATGGGGCTGATCTTCCACGTGGTGGTCGAGCCGCTGCGGGACTACGGGCTCTCGGCTGCGGCCGGCTGAGAGGCCGGACCCGCGCGAACTAGCTGTCGGAGAGTTCGGTGGAGGAGCGGACCTTGATGAAGTAGTCCTTGAAGCGGCGGAGATCGGCGTCCGAGACGAGGTCGGACACCATCACGCATACGAGGCCGGACTGCTTCCACACGATGAGGGCGACCCCGTCCTCCGTACGCACGGCGGGACGCCAGCGCGCGATCTGTACACGTTCCCGATCCGGGATGGCCACGTTCGGCTCGCGCGCGATGATGTAACTCACCGCGTGGCCGTCACGGTCCTGGTACGTGAGGGCGAGGGCGCGGCGGCCTTCGAGATACGCGGGCTGCGCGTTGACCAGCTTGAGGTCGGCGTCGCCCGTGA
>DATGCY010000577.1:0-6927 GCA_035311385.1 Candidatus Methylomirabilota bacterium | reverse complement strand
CGATGCAGACCGAGTTGCGGAGCTCTTTCATCGCGCACCTCCCGCGGGGCGGAAGAGCGGCAAGGTGATCTCGTCCGTCTGCTTCTCGAAAACCACCTCGACGGGCATGTCGCAACGGATCTTCTTCGGATCGGGCTCGATACCAATGAGGTTCGACATCATGCGCGGACCTTCCTCCAACTCGATCATGGCGAGCACGAAGGGCGGCTTCACCTTGAAGGCCTTGTTGAAGGTCTGGTAGCCGATCTCGAAGGAGAAGAGCTTGCCCCGCCCGCTCGCCTGAAACCACTCGATGTCGGAGGCGTGGCAGTGCGGACAGACCACCCGCGGGTAGAAGAAGGCGCGGCGGCACGCGCGGCAGCGCGGCAGCATGAGCTTCTGCTCGCGCAGGCCGTCCCAGTACGGCTTGGCTTCCGGCGTGATGGGCTGAGGCAGCGGACGCTCGAGTTCCATGGCTCTCCGTTCCGTAGCGAAAATTGGGATCGAACTCTTGGGAGAGTAGACAGAGCCGACGGCCAGGTCAAGCGCTGCGTACTTCGTGCGCGCAGTTTCGTCGACGTGACGGCAGCGCTCTTCCCGCTTCGAGCGCGGGCTTCGCCCGCGCAACCTGGGGGAGGTTCGGAAGGGGGGCGAAAGCCCCCCTCCGAGTCAGTAGGGCTTGCTCTCCCGCCCCATCAGCTCGCGCGCCACGATGGTCTTCATCACTTCGGCGGTGCCGTCGCCGATCTCGAGGCCGATCACGTCGCGCATGCGCTGCTCGAAGGGCAACTCGTCGGTGTAGCCGTAGTGGCCGTGGAAGAGCAGGCACTGATGGATCGTCTCCACGGCGAGCTTCGGCCCCCACCACTTGGTCATGGCCGATTCCTTGCTGTACGGCCGGCCCTGGTCGGCGAGCCACAGCGCGCGATGACACAGGCCGCGGCAGGCATCGATCTGCGTGGCCAGCTCCGCGATGCGGAAGGAGATGCCCTCGAAGGTGGCCAGCGGCTTGCCGAAGGCGCGGCGCTCCTTCACGTAGACCATCGTCTCTTCCAGCGACACCTGAGCGACCCCCAGGGAGGCGAGAGCGATGCCAACCCGGTTGTAGTCGAAACCGCGCATCACCTGGTAGAAGCCCTCTCCCTCGTCGCCCAGACGGTGCGAGAGGGGCACGCGCACATGGTCGAAGGAGAGCACCGCCCGTCCCACGCAGTGGGAGCCCATGTCGCGCAGCCGGCTGCGCGCCACGCCCGTCAGGTCGAGCGGCACGAGGAAAGCGGTGACGCCGCGGGCCCCGCTCGTCGAGCCCGTGCGCCCGAAGAGCACCGCCGACTGCGCGGCCATGGCGAGGCTGATCCCCGACTTCTCGCCGGTGATCACGTAGCTGTCGCCGTCGCGCTCGGCGCGGCAGGCCAGATGCGCGGCGTCGGAGCCCGCGCCCGGCTCGGTGAGGGCGAGGGCGATAATCTCCTCGCCGCGTGCGGTGGGCGGCAGCCAGCGCCGCTTCACCTCTTCCGTGCCGTTCGTTCCCACGATTTCGCCGGCCAGCCCAGCAAGCTGAATGCCGTAGGTGCAGCTGAAGTCCCCCCGCGCCACTTCTTCCATGGCGAGGCCGAAGGTCATGAGGTCCGCGTCCTGTCCGCCGTAGGCCGTGGGAATGCGCAGCCCGAGGAGTCCGAGCTCGCCCATCTGCTTCCAAGCCGGCCACGGAAAATCGCCCGTCCGGTCCCATTCTCGCGATCGCGGGGCCAGCTCCTTGCGCGCGAATACACGGAGCGTCTTGACCAGCTCCTCCTGCTCGGGGCTAAGGGCGAAATCCATGGAGTCCTCGATCTACGATGCGTTGAACACAGGCTTGCGCTTCTCCGCGAAGGCGCGCAGGCCCTCCGCCGCCTCGCTCGAGCGCATGTGGGCCGCCACCATGGACAGCTCCAGCTCGAGCCCGCTCGTGAGATCGGTATCGAAGGCGCGGTTCACGAGTGCCTTCACGGTGCGGGCGGCCGAGCCGCTCCCCGCGGCGATGGCGCCCACAACCTCTTCGACCACGGCGCCCAGGGTGCCCGCGGGAGCGACGCGATTGACGAGACCCCAGTCGAGAGCCTGGGCAGCGCTGAGCCAGCCCCCGAGCAGCATCATCTCCTTCGCGCGCCGGGCGCCGATCAGACGCGGGAGACGCTGGCTGCCTCCACCTCCCGCGACGAGACCGAAGTTCGCGTGCTGGTCGCCGAGGCGCGCCGCCTCGTCGGCGATCACGAGATCCGAGACCAGAGTCAGCTCGAGCCCCCCCGCCAGGGCCAGCCCGTGGACGCCGGCGACCACCGGCACGGGCAGCGCCTCCACGCGATTGAAGACGCGATGCCAGAGCCGCATGAAGGACGACCACTTCACGGGATCGGGCGAGAGCTCGCGCACTGCCTTGAGGTCTGCGCCCGCGCAGAACGCGCGGCCCGCCGCGGTCAGCGTCATCGCGCGCACGGAGGGATCGCCCTCGATCACCGCGCAGGCGCGGTCGAGATCCTCGAGGAGGGTGGGGCTGATGGCGTTGAGCTGATCCGGCCGATTGAGGACGACTCGCGCGACGCCGTCCTTGACCGAATAGGCGACCGTGCCGTGTTCCATGGGCTCTCCTGTGATCCGGGGCGGCGCCCCGGCGCTGGGTCACATCATGGTATACCCGCCGCTCACGGACAGGGTCTGGCCCGTGATAAAGCCTGCGGCGTCGGAGGCGAGAAAGAGCACCGCGCCCGTCACGTCCTCGGGCTTGCCGATGCGGCGCAGCGGATAGGCCTTGGCGATGCGCGCCTGCATGTCCGGGGTGCCCCACGCGCGATTGACCGCGGCCGCCCACATGGAGAGACCGCCGAACTCCTCCTCGGAGCTCGGCATGGTCATGCCGGGGCACACCACGTTGAGGCGGATGCCGTGGCGGCCAACCTCACGCGCGAGGCTCTTGGTCAGGGCGATCACGCCGGCCTTGCAGGCACCGTACACTGCCTCGCGGAACTCGCCAATACGCCCGGCGTCCGAGCCCATGCTCACGATGGCCCCGCTCTTGCGCGCCATCATGCCGTCGAGCACCGCCCGCGTGCAGTTGATCATGCCCCAGAGATTGAGCTGGACCTCCTTTTCCCACTCCGCGCGCTCCTTCTCGACGAAGAGCCGGTCGAGGGTCCAGCCCACGTTGTTGACGAGCACGTCCACTCGCCCCGTGCGCGCCTCGACCTCGCGCACGGTCCCCTGCACGGAATCCCACTTCGTCACGTCGGTGCGGGCCACCACGACCGAGGCCGCTCCCGCCCTCCGAGCCTCGGCGGCCGTCTTCTCGCCCTGGCCCGTGTCGATTTCCGCGATGGTGACGTGGGCCCCCTCGCGGGCGAAGGCGAGTGAGATGGCCCGCCCGATGTTCGACCCGCCTCCCGTGACGATGACGCTCTTGCCCTTGAGGTTCAGCTCCATGCGTAGAGCCCTCGCTGTGCTGGATGTGGGCGGCCGACGGCGTCACCAAGCCGTCGTCTGTCCGCCGTCAAGATAGATGGTCTGCCCGATGAGGAAGTCCGCGGCGGACGACGCCATGTAGACGGCGAGCGCAGCCGCCTCTGTCGGCTCGCCGATGCGCCGCGCGGGGATCTTGGAGAGGAAGCGCTCGCGTGTCTTCGGATCGGCCATGGCCGCGCGCGGGATGTCCGTATTCATGTAGCCGGGGGCAAGGCAGTTGACCTGGATGCCGTGTCGCGCCCACTCCGCGGCGAGGCTTCGCGTCAGTCCGTCCACCGCCGCCTTGCTCGCGCAGTAGGCGGCGTAGCGCGGCACGCCGAGCCTGCCGTACATGGAGCCGACGTTGATAATCTTGCCCCGCTTGCGTTCGATCATCCCGGGCGCCACCGCCCGCGCGCAGCGGAACATGGAAGTGAGGTTGGTCACGAGCACTTCGTCCCACTCCTCGTCGGTCACCTCCACGGATGCTTTGTCGAGCGTGACCCCTGCGTTGTTGACGAGGATGTCGATGGGCCCCAGCGCGCGCTCCGCCTCGGTGACGGCAGCGCGGATCCCCTCGGCGCTCGTCACGTCGAGCGGGATGGCCCGCGCACGGCCGCCCGCGGCCTCGATTTCCGCCGCGGCCAACGCGATCTGGTCCCTCCCGCGGGCGGCGCAGGCGACAGCGGCGCCTGCTTCGCCCAGGGCGAGGGCGATGGCGCGACCGAGTCCGCGGCTCGCGCCGGTGACGAGCGCAGTGCGACCCTCGAGGGAGAAGAGTGACCCCAGGTCGTCCCCCTCACCCTGCCCTCTCCCCCTGGGGGGGAGAGGGAGCCGTGGCGGTGATGCGCTCGGCCACGAGTTGGCGGAGACGGTACTTCTGGATCTTGCCGCTGGGGGTCATGGGGAACTCGGAGACGATCTCGAGCCGCTCGGGAAACTTGTGGCGCGCGAGCTGCTGCCCCTCGAGATAGGTGGTGATCTCGCCCAGGGTGAGCGATTGCCCTTCCCGGGGAATCACCACGGCGCAGCAGCGCTCCACGAGCCGCGGGTCGGCCATGGCCACGATGGCGACGCCGACGATCTTAGGATGCGCGTAGAGAAGATTCTCCACCTCGACCACGGGGATGTTCTCGCCGCCGCGGATGATGATGTCCTTGCTTCGCCCGGTGATCGAGACGTAGCCGTCACCGTCCAGGGTGGCGCGATCGCCCGTCTTGAACCAGCCGTCCCTCGTGTGGCCGTCGGCGGTGAACTGCGGGCGCTTGTAGTAGCCGACGAACTGGAAGGGGCCGCGCACGAGCAGATCGCCCTCCACCCCTGAAGGAACAGGCGCACCGTCGCCGTCCTCCACCGAGAGCTCCATGCCACGGAGTGGCGCACCGTCGGTCCCGCAGACCTTCTCCTCCGGATCGTCGAGCCCATTGCAGGTCACGAGGCCGTTCTCCGTCATGCCCCATCCCGCCGAGATGACGCACCGGAGCCGCTCCCGCGCGTCCTTCACGAGCTGGCGCGGGATGGGCGCTCCCGCGGAGATGAAGACGCGCAGCGAGCTGAGATTGGCACGCGTGTCCACGTAGGTGAGGTCGCGGAGGAATGGCGTGGCCCCCATGGTGAAGGTGACGCCCTCGGCCTCCACGAGGCTGGCCGCGGCTTGAGCGTTCCACATGTCCATCCACACCACGGTGGCGCCCAGGAGCACGGTGAGGCAGTAGCTGTAGAGATAGCCCGTCTGGTGGCCGAGGGTGGAGGCCATGAGGAGCACGTCGCGCTCGGTGAAGTCGAGGCGCTCGATGAGGGGATAGAGCGCGGCCAGCGCGGTGTTGGGCGTGTGCATCACGCCCTTGGGCTCGCCCGTCGTGCCGGAGGTGAAGATCACCTCGTGCACGGCGTTGGGCTCGCCGCCCGGCAGGGAGCCCCGGTCGGGCTTGTCCTCCCAGGCGACGTCGGTGAGGGCAGCGAAACTCTCCATGCCCGGGGGCGCCTCGCCGCGAGTCACGAACACGCGCTCGAGGCGGGGCAGCGCCGGCTTGAGCTGGCGCGCCATCTCGCGGTAGTCGAAGCCGCGGAACGTCGCGGGAATCACGAGGGCGTGGGATTCGAGGAGGTCCAGCATGAAGCGGAGCTCGCTCGCGCGATAGGTGGGGGGGATGGGGTTGACTACCGCGCCCAGTCGAACCGCGGCGAGGAGCACGAGGGCGAACTCGCTCCAGTTGGGGAGATGGCAAGAGACCACGCTTCCCCGCTCGACGCCGTGCGCGCGCAGCCCATGCGCCACACGCTCCACCGCTCGAGCGAGGGCTGACCACGTGTAGCGTCGCTGCCCGTCGACCACCGCGACCTTGTCGGGCCGCTCCCTCGCCCAGCGATCGAGGTAGGCGTCGAGACTCTCGTTGCGCCACAACCCCGCCGCCGTGCAGTCGCGGATGCGCGCGTCGGTGAGGCTGGTGTCCATGCCCGACTCGAATCTCCAGGATCGCGAGGTTGGAGGTGCGGGTCGAAGCTTACCACGGTACCGCCCCCCACCGGTCGCGGCCCAGCCGACGAAGATCCCGATGCGGGCCGGCGGCTCCTCTCCCGCTATCGGCCGCGCACGGTCAGCACGGGGCAGGGCGCCGCCGTCACCACTCGCGAGGCGACGCTGCCCAGGAAGAGCCTGGCCAGCCCGGTGCGTCCGTGGGTCCCGAGCACGATCACGTCGGCCTTCTTCGACCGGGCCGCGCGCACGATCTGCTCGTCGGCCACGCCCTCGCGGATCAGCGTGCTCGTCTTCACGCCGGCCGCCCGCGCCTTGTCTTGGAGAGCGTTCAGCCGCTTATCGGCGTACTTGCGCGCGGACGCCTCGAGATCTTCGTAGACGTTGGGCGGAATGTATCCCTCGCCCGCGAGGGGCATGGGCGGTGCCAGCACGTGAACGAGCACGAGCTCGCTGCGATCCTTCTTGGCGATGGCGATGGCCCGGTTGAAGGCGGCCGTCGAGGCGCGGGAGAAGTCGGTCGGATGCAGGATGCGACGGAATCGGCTCATGCACGGTCTCCTTTGAGCGTCGATGGATCGGCCACGGCGCCGGGCAGCCGGCGCATGCTCAGGATAGCGCGCCCGAGCCTCGCGCGCAGGCCCCGGCGCCGCCAAGGGGACGAGGACGCTGATCTACCTCTGGTGGCCGCGAGGCGCGCTGCCCCTCGCGTATTCGAAACGGTAGTGCGTCCGACTCATCGATTCGAGGCGGGGCGTGCTGAGCGACAAGGTGGCGGTCTCGCCGGGACCGAGGGAGGCGGGCGTGGGCACCGCGGTGCGCGCCCACAGGACCTTGCCGAAGAAGTCGTAGAACTCGACGGTGACGCGGAGCCGGTGCACGGGCGACGCGGAGACGTTCTTGAGAAGGACCACGTGCTGAATGCTCGGGCGCTGCTTCGTCCCTCCGGGAGTGCGAGTCTCCTGCACGACCACCACCGGGTCGCTCGTCTCCGCGCC
>DATGCY010000576.1:0-3144 GCA_035311385.1 Candidatus Methylomirabilota bacterium | reverse complement strand
CGCAGGGAGTCGCGCACCTTGCCCCAGTTGCTCTGGCCGCTCGCCTTGTGATGGGAGATCTGCACGGGGACGCCACCTTCTTCGCCGATGCGGATGGCCTCCCGCACGGAATCGAGAAGGCCGCCCGCCTCGTCGCGCATATGAGTGGCGTAGACGCCGCCGCCCGCGCCGAGCTCACGGGCCAGCGTGATGATCTCTTCGGTCCGTGCGTAGCGTCCCGGCTCGTAGATGAGACCGGTGGAGAGGCCGACCGCGCCCGCCTCCACGCCTTCGCGCACCCAGGCGCGCATCCGATCCATCTCCTCGGCGGTGGGCGCGCGCTGCTCGAGGCCCATGGCTCCCGCCCTCAGCGAGCCGTGGCCCATGAGCACGGCGACGTTCAGGCTAGGACCAGCCTCCTGCACGCGAGCGAGATACTGCTCGAAGCCGGTCCACGAGGGAGGCGTCGCCCCAGGATGGATCCGTCCGAAGCGCCGAACCGCCGCCTCGTAGGGCACGACGCCCGAGCCGCAGTTGCCCACCACGTCGGTGGTCACGCCCTGCATCACCTTGAAGGGCATGGTGGGACCGAGGAGCACCGCGAAGTCGTCATGGCTGTGCACGTCGATGAAGCCGGGGGCAACGGCCATCCCGCGCGCGTCGATCTCCGTGCGACCGCGCTCCGTCACCACGCCCACCGCGGAAATCCGGTCGGCGGTCAGCGCCACGTCGGCGGGCACGCCGGGGGCGCCGCTGCCGTCGAACACCATTCCGCCACGCAGCACCACGTCGAATGTCGCCATCGCTCAGGTTCCCTCGTCGCGTCGGAGGCCCAGCACGGTCAGCGGACCGTCGGCGCTCGCCCGGCGGGAAGCCCCGCCATGCGGGCAAAGGCCGTGAGCTCACGCGGGATGTCCGGACCCGCGGGCTGGAACGCGATCTCCGTGACCCCGCGCTCGGCGAGCTGGTCGATCCGCGCGCGGAGCGCCGCCGCTTCCCCGGTGAAGGTGTAGGCGCGGATCACCTCGCCCGTGATCACCGCGCGATCGGTCGGATTCACGTAGGTGAGATGGCCCAGATGCGTGTGCAGGTGGCGCTCGCGAAGCGGCACTGCTTCGATAGAGGCACGCCACTCCTCTCCGCCCGGCAGATCCTTGAGCCCAGGACCTGGTGAGCCGGGCAGATCGTGGGCGCGATGGAAGAGCACGGCGGCCCCTGCCCCCGCCGCCGCGATGACCCGAGGCGAGTCGAACGACTCGCCGGGGTCGAGGACCGTTCCGAAGGTGAGCAAAGCCGACCAGCGGAAGCCGGAGGTGGGCGTCACGGTGAAGACGCCGTCGCCCTGCTCACGGGCCACCGTTTCACCCTTGGGCCCGCGCGTGCCGAAGACCATCGGCACCCGGATGGGCCGCGGGGGCGCCTGCCCCGGGCCGTGAATCATCCGCGTGAGGGCCCCGTCCACCTCCACGACCTCGCCGGCGAGCAGCGCGCGGAGCTGGCGCGCGTACTGCGCCACGAAGGACCAGAGATTCGAGCGCTGCCCCATGGCGAGCCGGCCCGTGAAGCCGGAGCCGATGCCCACGTTGACGCGCCCCGGCGCAATGTCGATCAGCGTCGCCACCGCGGACGCCGTGACGAGAACGTGGCGGAGGCTCGGGATCAGCACGCCGGGACCGAGCCCGATGGTGCGGGTCCGCTCGGCGGCTCGCGTCAGGGTCATCCACACGTCGAGCTGGAGCGCGGGCGTGTCGTAGACCCAGGCCCGCCGATAGCCCAGGCGCTCGGCGAGCTCGATGTGCTCGGGTGTGTCCGGCACCGGAGGAAACGCGCAGCAGATATCCACGTGAAACGGGAGGCTAGCCCTGCTCCATGGGGAGCGAGGGATCGGTGGCCCACTCTGAGAGCGAGGCGTCATAGACGGCGACGTCGGCGCGGCCGAGGAGGGCCAGGGCGAGAGCGTCACTCGACGCCGCAATGCCGCCCCCGCAGTAGGTGACCACGCGCTTTGCGTCGAGGGCGCCGGCCGCGGCGAACTTCGCGCGCAGGGCGTCGTCGGGGAGGTAGGCGTGGGTCTCGGGATCGACGAGATCACGGGCAGGCACGTTGCCGGTGCCCGCGATGCGACCCGGCCGCCCGTAGCTGACGCCGCCCGTGCCGCGATGCTGCTCCTCGGTGAGGGCGTTGAGCACACACGCGCCGTCCTCGCCGAGAGCGGCGAGGACGCTCCCGCGATTCGCCACGAGCTCCGGACGTGGCCTGGCCGTGAACTCGCGCGAAGGACAGGTGCCGTCGTCGGTGGCCACGGGCCGTCCCTCCCGCGTCCACTTCTTCCAGCCGCCGTTCAGCACGGCCGCGCCGTCGAAGCCGAACACGCGGAGCATCCACCACACGCGGGCCGCCCACATGTTCACGAAGCGATCGTAGAGGACGACCCGCACGCCCTCCCCAACTCCGTAGCGGCTCATGGCGGCGGCGAACTGGGCCGGCGGGGGAAGCATGAAGCGAAGCGGGGAAGCCTTGTCGGAGAGATCGTCGGGCAGGTCGGCGAAGCCGGCACCGGGAATGTGGCCCTGGCTCCATCGCTCGCGACCCGATTCCACGCGATAGCCGCCCGGGACATCGGCGGGATGAAGGTACACCGAGCACTCGAGCACTCGCACGTGCGGATCGTGCAGGTGCTCGGCGAGCCACTCCGTCTCGACGACGAACGTCCGGCGGCTCATGGCGATCGACCTTACCACATCACCGGCTGCCGCACGGGCCGCTCGCGCGGCTCGTCGAGACGGAGGGCTCTGGAGAGAGAGCTAGGCCGCGCGCATCTTCTTCGCCTTCATCTCGCTCATTTCCTGCCCCGAGCGCATGAGCCGGGCCGCGTCCCACACCTTTTCGATCCGGGGAAAGATCTCGTTTTCCTCCTCACGGATGTGGGTCTCGAGGCTCGAGTGCACCTCCTTCACCTTCGTCAGCCATTGCTGGTCTTCGGGACGATCCTGCTCGATCTTCTTCATCAGCCCCTCGACCTTCTCCACCTCGGCCTGATGCTGCTGCCGCCAGCCGGCCAGGCGCGAGTCCTTGGTCGCGGCGTCGCGCGACAGTGGCTGGTAGAGGCCGGCATCCTCCATCTGCTCGTGCGCCTTCAGCTCGGGAGTGAGCTTCTTCCAGAGC